>NZ_JBFAKH010000008.1:0-161138 GCF_040655635.1 Streptomyces sp. NPDC050388 | reverse complement strand
AGGATACGGAGCCGAGCCGCCGGGATGTCCCGTGCTGCCTGGCTCCCCACAGGGGCGCACGCGGACGCGTGCGCCCCGTCGCGCGTCTCCGTGCGCATACTGGCCCTTGGGGTATGTGGGTATGTGCACCGGGCCCCGACGGGGAGGCAGGGCCCACGGACGGCGTCGTACAGGGAGCACAGCGCAGGTGAGGGACACGGAGGAGCGCAAGCCGCAGTCGGACGAGGCGAGGAGTGCCTTCAGCGCTCCCGCCGGGCTGGCGGCTCCGGCCGACACGGAGACGGCGACGACGTCGGAGTTCGCCGTTCCGGAGGGACTGGAGTTCTCGCCGGTCGGCACGGAGGCCGAGACGACCTCCGAGTTCGCCCTCCCGGAAGGGCTGGAAACCGCCCCGCAGCCGGCCGAGGTGGAGGGGTCGGCGTTCAACCCGCCGAGCACGTACAGCGCCCAGCAGGGGCGGGCGGCGTTCACCCCGCCCAGCGGGATGCCGTCCTTCGCCCTGCACCGGGACGTGCCCTGGCAGGACCGGATGCGCACGATGCTGCGCATGCCGGTGACCGAGCGGCCGGCGCCGGAGCAGGTGCAGCGGCACGACGACACGGGTCCGGCCGTGCCGCGCGTACTCGACCTGACGCTGCGTATCGGGGAGTTGCTGCTGGCGGGCGGCGAGGGCGCGGAGGACGTGGAGGCGGCGATGTTCGCCGTCTGCCGCTCCTACGGCCTGGACCGCTGCGAACCGACCGTCACCTTCACCCTGCTGTCGATCTCCCATCAGCCGTCCCTGGTGGAGGACCCGGTGACCGCGTCGCGCACGGTGCGCCGTCGCGGCACCGACTACACCCGCCTCGCGGCCGTGTACCAGCTGGTGGACGACCTCAGCGACGAAGAGACGCACATCTCCCTGGAGGAGGCCTACCGGCGCCTCGCGGAGATACGCCGCAACCGGCACCCCTACCCCGTCTGGGTGCTGAACGCGGCGAGCGGGCTGCTGGCGGGCTCGGCCTCGATGCTGGTGGGCGGTGGGTTCCTGGTGTTCATCGCCGCCGCGGGCGGCGCGATGCTCGGCGACCGGCTGGCCTGGCTGCTCGCCGGGCGCGGACTGCCGGAGTTCTACCAGTTCACGGCGGCCGCGATGCCGCCGGCCGCGATGGGTGTCGCGCTGACGCTGGCCCACGCGGACGTGAGGGCCTCGGCGGTGATCACGGGTGGGCTGTTCGCCCTGCTGCCCGGACGGGCCCTCGTGGCGGGTGTGCAGGACGGTCTGACCGGCTTCTACATCACCGCCTCCGCACGTCTCCTGGAGGTCCTGTACTTCTTCGTGGGCATCGTGACCGGCGTGCTGGTGGTGCTCTACTTCGGGGTCCAGCTGGGCGCCCAGCTGAGCCCCGACGCGGCACTCGTCCTCACCGAGCGGCCGCTGTGGCAGATCGCCGCGTCGCTCGGGCTGTCGCTGGCCTTCGCGGTGCTGCTCCAGCAGGAGCGGTCCACGGTGCTGATGGTCACCCTCAACGGCGGGGTCGCCTGGGTGGTGTACGGCGCGATGTACTACGTGGGCGACATCTCCCCGGTGGCCTCCACGGCCGTGGCGGCGGGGCTCGTGGGGCTGTTCGGGCAGTTGATGGCCCGGTACCAGTTCGCTTCGGCGCTGCCCTACACCACGGCGGCCATCGGGCCCCTGCTGCCCGGTTCCGCCACGTACTTCGGTCTGCTGGCGATCGCTCAGAACAAGGTGGACGCGGGGCTGGTGTCCCTCTCGAAAGCGGTGGCGCTCGCGCTGGCCATCGCGATCGGGGTGAACCTCGGTTCGGAGATCTCCCGGCTGTTCCTGCGGATCGGCTCCGCCGAGAAGCGCAGGGCGGCGAAGCGGACCCGCGGCTTCTGACGCCGGACGCCCGGGTCCTCGGGACCCGGGCATCCGGCGGTACTGCTCGGCGGGACGGCTCAGTAGCCCCGGTTGTAGGGCTGCTGGTTGTGGTCCGGGCCGTGGCCCTGGGGGTGCCCCTGCCCCTGCCCCTGGGGGTACTGCTGGTCGAAGTACGGGTCGTAGCCGCCCTGGCCGTTGCCGTACGGCGGCTGGGGGCGCTGGGGCTGCGGGTTCTGCTGCTGCGGGTAGCCCTGGTTGCCGTAGGGCTGCTGGGGCTGCCGGTCCCGCTGCGGCGGCTGACCGGCCGGGGTGATGCGGCGCAGCTGGGTCGTGGCGTCGTCCATGACCGGCGGCCGGTCGTACGGGGTCTGCCGGTCGTACTGGTCGTGCTGCGGGGCGGCCGGGCCCTCCGCGGCGGCGCGCTTCTTCTTGCCGCGTTCCCGCAGGTACTCGACGATGATCGGGACCACCGAGAGGAAGACGATCAGGATGAGGATCGACTCGACGTTGTTCTTGATGAAGGAGATCTGGCCCAGCCAGTAGCCGGCGACCGTGATGCCCACGCCCCAGGCGACGCCGCCGATGACGTTGTACGTGAGGAACGTGCGGTACTTCATGCGGCCGGCGCCGGCCGTGATGGGGGCGAAGGTACGCACGATCGGCACGAAGCGGGCCAGGACGATCGCCTTGGGGCCGTACTTCTCCATGAACTCGTGGGCCTTCTCCAGGTTCTCCTGTTTGAAGAGCTTGGAGTTGGGACGGCTGAAGATCTTCGGCCCGAAGAACTTGCCGATCATGTAGCCGACCTGGTCGCCCAGGACGGCGGCGATCACGATCAGCGTGCACACCAGCCACAGCGGCTGGCTGATGTAGCTGCCCTCGGCCACGAAGAGGCCCGCCGTGAACAGCAGGGAGTCACCGGGCAGGAACGCGAAGAATCCGGACTCGGCGAAGACGATCAGCAGGATGCCGGGAAGGCTGAAGGTCTCGATCAGATAGTCCGGGCTCAGCCACTCGGGGCCGAGCGCAAGGGTGGTCACGGGATTGTGGCTCCTGCTGCTTGAGGGGGACGGGCGAGGCTGGCTGCCAAAACTTATCAACGCAGCCGTCCCGGCCCGGGTTCCACGGGGCGTATCCAGGATTGCACCGTGCCTCCTCCCCGGCGAAGCTGGGGCCATGGGCATCGAAGAGTACGGCGGTGGACAGGGCCCCGGGCCCGACGTCCTGGTGGTCACGACGAACGACGTGCCGGGGTACCGGGTGCAGGAGGTCATCGGCGAGGTCTTCGGCCTGACCGTCAGGTCCCGTCATCTCGGCAGCCAGATCGGCGCCGGTCTGAAGTCGATGATCGGCGGCGAGCTCAAGGGGCTGACCAAGACGCTCGTGCAGACCCGCAACCAGGCCATGGAGCGCCTGATCGAGCAGGCCCGCGCACGGGGCGCCAACGGTGTGCTGGCGTTCCGTTTCGACGTCACGGACGCGGCGGACGTGGGCACCGAGGTGTGCGCGTACGGCACCGCGGTGGTGCTCGTCCGCGAGTGACCGCGCGGTGCACCGCCGCACCCGGCAGGGGCGGACGGTGCTCCGCACCCGTACGGGCTCAGCCGCCGTGCCGGGCCGCGTTCGCGACGATCGCGTCGCGCAGGTAGACCGCCAGACCGGGCCGGATGTCCTCGTACGTCCGGGTGAAGCGCGGGTCGGCGACGTACATCTCGCCCAGACAGGTGTGCATCTCGTGCCCGCAGTCGTAGTACGCGCGCGTGATGAACCGCCGGTGCTCCTCCGCCGTGTCCATCGCCCCCTCGGCGTCGGCCGGCACCCCGGCCGACATCAGGTCGGCCATGCGCAGATGGATGGCGTTCAACTCCTCGGTGACGCGTTTCCAGTCGTCCTTGGTGTAGGACGCGGTCCGCTGCCGGGACTGCCGGTGGGCGTCGGTGCCGCCCCAGCGCTCCCGCACCTCGTCCTCGTACTGGTCCGGGTCGAAGTCCCCGAACACCTCGAACTTCTCCTCGGGCGTGAGATCGATGCCCATGTCGTGTGCCTCCATGGCGTGCTCCACGGCCGCCGCCATCTTCCGCAGCCTCTCGATCCGGGCGGTCAGCAGGTCGTGCTGCCGGCGCAGGTGTGCGCGCGGGTCTGCTCTTCCGGTGGCCTGATCGTCGAGCAGGGCGGCGACCTCGTCGAGCGGGAAGCCGAGCTCCCGGTAGAACAGGATCTGCTGCAGCCGGTCGAGGTCGGCGTCGCTGTAGCGCCGGTGCCCCGCGCGGTTGCGCTCGCTCGGGGTGAGCAGGCCGATGCCGTCGTAGTGGTGCAGGGCACGCACCGTGACCCCGGCGAAACCGGCGACCTGTCCCACGGAGTAGCTCACTTCCGCTCCCTTCTCGGTACGCACTCCACCCTGGGACCTCACGCCACGTGAGGTGCAAGCCGGTTTCCCACTTCCGGCACCATCACCGTTTCGTCCCTATTGAAATGGTTCATCCGACTATCGTGTGCGCGTGGCCCAGGACAGCGCGCAGCAGGAACCCTCCGCCGCCCCGGCGACCCGGGCACGCGACCTGCTGCTGTCCGTCGTGCCCGCGCTGATCGTGGGGGTGGGGGCGAGCCTGCTGCTGGTGGGCGTGAGTTCGGCGGCCGGGCAGCTCCAGGACGTGCTGTGGCAGGACCTGCCGGACGCGCTCGGGGTCGGCAGGTACTCCGTGCTGTGGATGTTCGCCGTCCTCGTCGCCACCGGGATCGCGGTCGGTCTGGTGGTGTGGAAGGCGCCGGGCCACGCCGGCCCCGATCCGGCGACCACCGGCCTCGAGGCCCCCGTGCTGCCGCCCGTGGTGCTGCCGGGGCTGCTGCTGGCCACCGCCCTGATGCTGGCCGGCGGGCCGAGCCTCGGGCCCGAGAACCCGATCATCGCCGTGAACGTCTCCCTGGCGGTCCTACTGGGCACCAGGGCGTTTCCCCGGGCCCCGGAGCGCGGCTGGGTGGGGTTGGCGGAGGCGGCGACGATCGGCGCGCTGTTCGGTACGCCGGTGGCCGCGGCGCTCGTCGTCTCCGAGGCGCTGGCGGGCCGGCGGATCAAGGGACAGCTCTGGGACAGTCTCTTCGCGCCGCTGGTCGCCGCGGGGGCCGGTGCGCTCACCGTCACCCTGGTGTCACGGCCCAGCTTCGACCTGCACCTGCCGCCGTTCGGCCGGCCCGGCTGGGCGGACCTGCTGTCGTCGCTCGTCGTCGCCTCGGTGGGCGCGCTGCTCGGCATGTGCGCCGTCCACGCCCTCCCGTACGTCCACGGGGCGTTCCGGCGGCTGCGGCATCCCCTGCTGATGCTTCCGGCCGGTGGAGCGGTGCTGGGCGCGCTGGCGGCCCTGGGCGGGCATCTGACGCTGTTCAAGGGGCTCGACGAGGTCGCGGAGCTGGCTGCCGACCCCGACGGCTGGTCGGCGGGCCAGTTCGCCACCATGACGGTGGTGAAGCTGGCCGCCCTGCTCGTCGCCACGTCCTGCGGGTTCCGGGGCGGGCGGGTCTTCCCGTCCGTGTTCGTCGGCACCGCGCTCGGGCTGTGCGCACACGCCCTGGTGCCCGGTGTGCATCCGGCGGTCGGCGTGTCGGCGGGGGTGCTGGGGGTTCTGCTGGCCGTCACCCGTCAGGGCTGGGTGAGCCTGTTCGTCGCCGCCTTCCTGGTCGTCTCGCCGGGCATCCTCGCCCTCCTGTGCATCGCGTCGCTCCCGGCCTGGCTGCTGGTGACGGGACGCCCCCTGATGCAGCTGCGGACGGACGGGACCTCGGTCCGGTGACCCCGCTCACCGCGTTTCTCGCATTTCCCGTGTTTCAAACGTTTCCAGCGTTTCCCTCATCCCCCACCGCACGAACCCCCCGGAGGTATCCATGCCGCTGCACACCGGACCCCGGCGCGACGAGCGCCCCTTGTCCGTCAACCCCTTCCTGGGGGAGGCGAACCCCGTCGGGGACATGACCGAGGCGCCGCCCAAGCACCGGATGCCCGACGCGCCGATGGCGCCCTCGACGGCGTACCAGCTGGTGCACGACGAGCTGATGCTGGACGGCAACGCACGGCTGAACCTGGCCACCTTCGTCACCACCTGGATGGAGCCGGAGGCCGGCGCCCTGATGTCGGAGTGCCGGGACAAGAACATGATCGACAAGGACGAGTACCCGCGCACCGCCGAACTGGAGCGGCGCTGTGTGTCGATGCTCGCGGACCTGTGGCACGCGCCCGACCCGGCGGTCGCCGTGGGCTGTTCGACGACCGGTTCGAGCGAGGCGTGCATGCTCGCCGGGATGGCGCTCAAGCGCCGCTGGGCGCGGAACAACGCCGACCGGTACCCGTCGAAGGACGCCCGGCCGAACCTCGTCATGGGCGTCAACGTCCAGGTCTGCTGGGAGAAGTTCTGCGCCTTCTGGGAGGTGGAGGCCCGCCAGGTGCCCATGGAGGGCGACCGGTTCCACCTCGACCCGCGGGCCGCCGCCGAACTGTGTGACGAGAACACCATCGGCGTCGTCGGCGTCCTGGGCTCCACCTTCGACGGGTCCTACGAGCCGATCGCGGACCTGTGCGCGGCGCTGGACGAACTCCGGGAGCGCACCGGCCTCGACGTCCCGGTGCACGTCGACGGGGCGTCCGGCGCGATGGTCGCGCCCTTCCTCGACGAGGACCTGGTGTGGGACTTCCGCCTCCCGCGCGTGGCGTCGATCAACACCTCGGGGCACAAGTACGGGCTGGTCTACCCGGGTGTCGGCTGGGCGCTCTGGCGGGATGCGGACGCCCTGCCCGAGGAACTGGTCTTCCGGGTGAACTACCTGGGCGGCGACATGCCCACGTTCGCGCTGAACTTCTCCCGGCCGGGCGCCCAGGTCGTCGCGCAGTACTACACCTTCCTGCGGCTGGGCCGCGACGGCTACCGGGCCGTGCAGCAGGCCGCGCGGGACGTGGCCCGCTCCCTCGCCGACCGGATCGGGGCACTCGGCGACTTCCGGCTGCTGACCCGGGGCGACGAGCTGCCGGTGTTCGCGTTCACGACCGCGCCGGAGGTGACGGCGTTCGACGTCTTCGACGTGTCCCGGCGGATGCGGGAGAACGGCTGGCTGGTGCCCGCGTACGCCTTCCCGGCGAACCGTCAGGACCTGTCGGTGCTGCGGGTGGTGTGCCGCAACGGCTTCTCCGAGGACCTCGCCGACGTGTTCCTGGAGGACCTGGCCCGCTTCCTCCCGGAGCTGCGCCGGCAGCCGCACCCCCTCACCCACGACAGGAGCGCGGCCACCGGCTTCCACCACTAACGGCTGAGCCGTGCGAACCTCCGTACCGCCAGCGGGAAGAACACCGCGAGCAGGGCCAGGGGCCAGGCGACGGCCGCCCACACGTGCCCCGGCTCGCCGCCGGGGCCGCCGAACAGGTCGCGTACGGCCGTGGCGGTGTGGGACATGGGGTTCCACTGGACGACCGTGCCGAGCCAGCCGGGCATGGACTCGGGCGCGGCGAAGGCGTTGGACAGGAAGCCGACGGGCCAGACCAGGATCTGCACGGCCTGCACCGTCTCCGGCTTACCGGCCACCAGCGCCAGGTGGATGCCGATCCACAGCATCGCGAACCGGAACAGCAGGAGCAGTCCCACGGCGCCCAGGAAACCGGCCGCGCCGCCGTGGGCGCGCCAGCCGAGCCCGGCGGCGACGGCGAGGAGCACCGCCAGGCCCAGCGCCGACTGGAGCATGTCGGCCGCGGAACGGCCGACCAGGACGGCACCGTCGGCCATCGGCATGGAGCGGAAGCGGTCGATGACGCCCTTGTCGATGTCCTGGGTGACCGCGACCATCGTGCCCTCCAGGCCGAAGGCCATGGTGAGCGCGAGCATGCCGGGCACCAGGAAGTCGAGGTAGTCGCCGCTCACGCCCCGGCCGCCGCCGACCAGGTAGCCGAACATCAGCAGCAGCATCACGGGGAAGACCAGGTTCACCACCACCGCCACCGGCTGGCGGCCCCAGCGGGCGAGTTCACGGCGGGTCATGGTCCAGGAGTCGGTCAGGGCGTACGTCGTGGTGGTCACGCGGCCTCCTCCACTCGGTCGTCGCGCCCGGTCAGGCGCAGGAACACCTCGTCGAGCGTGGGCCTGCGCAGGGCGATGTCCTCGGCCTCGACGCCTGCCTCCTCCAGTGCGCGGACCACTCCGGCCAAAGCCGCCATGCGGTCGGTGACCGGTGCGCTCAGCAGCCGGCGGTCGGTGTCCACGGTGATCCGGTCCTTCGGTACGGGCAGCAGGGCGACGGCCGCGCCCAACTCCCCCGCGTCGCGCAGGACGACGTCGATGCGGTCGCCGCCGACCGCCGCCTTGAGCTCGTCCGCCGTGCCGTCGGCGATGACCCGGCCGGCGTCCACGACCGAGATGCGGTCGGCGAGCTGGTCGGCCTCCTCCAGGTACTGGGTGGTGAGCAGGACGGTCGTACCGCCGTCGACCAGGGAACGGACCGAGTCCCACACCTCCGCGCGGCCGTGGGGGTACCCCCTGCTCGAGCGAAGCCGAGAGCTTGGGGGAGGGTCCAGGCCGGTGGTCGGTTCGTCCAGGAAGAGCACCTCCGGTTCGGTGATCAGGGAGGCGGCGAGGTCCAGGCGGCGCCGCATGCCCCCGCTGTACTGCCGTACCGCCTTGCGGCCGGTGTCGGCGAGGTCGAAGCGCGCCAGGAGCTCGTCGGCACGCGCGCGTGCGCGTCGCGCGCCCAGGTGGTGCAGGCGGCCGAACAGTTCGAGGTTCTGCCGGCCGCCCAGCTCCTCGTCGAGTGCCGCGTGCTGGCCGAGCAGGCCGATGCGCAGGCGGACCGCGTACGCCTCGCGCACCACGTCGTGGCCCGCCACACCTCGATCCGACCCGCGTCGGGCCGCAGCAGGGTGGCCAGGATCCGGACCAGGGTGGTCTTGCCCGCGCCGTTCGGGCCGAGCACTCCGTGCACCGTGCCGCGCGCGACCGTGAGGTCGAGCCCGTCCAGCGCGGGCCTGCCGTTCGTCGTGCCTGTTCCGCCGTTCTTCGGGTTCCTCGCGCTCTTCCCGCCGTACGTCTTGCGTGCTTCCTCGACGGTGATCGCCGCGTCGGCCACTGGGACTCCCTTGCTAGTCAAACTTGACTACACGCTTTCGAAGGTAAGCGCCGCCAAACCCCTCAGTCAAACTTGATTACTGCGCGGATCACCGCACGGGCGGACGCCTCAGCGCTCGTCCCCCGGGTGCCGCTCCCCCGTCGCGTACGGGTTCTCCTGGTCCTCGGCCAGCACGCCGACGAACGACTCGCCCTCCCCGGCGAAGGTGTAGGCCCCGGCCTCGATCCGCTCGATCAACCCCCTGGTCCACTCGGCCTCGGCGTCGGCCGTGTGCACCCACAGGTTCATGATCTCGCCGATGTGCCCCAGCGGCTCGGGGCCGTCCTCGGGCACGTAGTGCTCGAGGACGGCGGCCCGCCACTCCTCGATGCGCCGGGTCCGCTCCTCGAGCAGCGCCGTCGCCTCCTGCCTCGGCAGGTCGACGACGAAGCCGATGGCCGCCGACTTCACGTCCATCTTCTGGTCGTAGGCGACGAGGGCCTCCCGCAGCAGCGTGAAGTACTCCTCGTCGCCCGCCGGGGTGATCTCGTACTCGGTGCGCGGGGGGCCGCCGACCGTGGAGGGCGCGATCTCGTGCGCGTGCAGCAGTCCCTGCTTCGCCATCTGCTTCAGGGCGTGGTAGATCGAGCCGGGCTTGGCGTTGGACCACTCGTGCGCGCCCCAGTACTCCAGGTCGTTGCGCACCTGGTAGCCGTGGGCCCGCCCGTGCTGGCGCACCGCGCCGAGCACGAGGAGACGGATCGCTGACATGCGCTCCAGCGTAGGACGTCACGGCTCACCCCCAGGAGCTGCCCTGCTCCTTGGCGACCAGTTCGAAGGCGGTGGCCCCGTCCAGGGATTCGCGGATGATGTCGGCGTGGCCGGCGTGCCGGGCGGTCTCGCGGATCAGGTGCAGACACAGCCAGCGCATCGAGAGCCACTCGTCCTTCGGGTTCCAGGACGTCTTCGCCAGCAGGAAGGTGTCGTCGAGGCTGGGCACCGAGCGGATGAACGACTCCGTCTCGGCGGCCGTCCTCTCGTAGGACGCGAGAGTGGACTCCACGGTCTCGTCACCGACCAGCACGAAGGACTCGTGCCAGTTCGACTCGTCCCGGTGGACGGCCGGCGGCTCGCCCTTGGCCCGGGCGATCCAGCCCTGCTCGACCTCGGCGACGTGCTTGAGCAGCCCGGCCAGGGACAGCTCACTGGCACTGGGGCGGGAGGACGCCTGTTCCTCCGTGAGGCCGAGCAGCGCCCGCCGGATGCCGCCGCGCTGCTCGGCGACGAAGGCCAGGAGCGCTCCGCGCTCGTCGCCCCGCTCCTCGGGGCCCACGTGAGTGACCATGACCGGCTGCCTTTCGTCGTTCCGTCGTTCCGCCGCAGGTGGCCCCTGCCGGCTGACACCGACGACGCTACGGGCCGATGAGGACAGAAGCTGTCCTCATCGGCCCGGGCGGAAGGAGAAGGGAGTCAGAACGGAAAGCCGCTCCTGCCGTGCTGGACCGAGATCCACTTCGTCGTGGTGAACGCGTCCAGCATCGTGTCGCCGTTCAGTCGGCCGATGCCCGAGTGCTTCTCGCCCCCGAAGGGGATGATCGGCTCGTCGTGCACGGTGCCGTCGTTCACGTGGAACATGCCGGTGTCGATCTGCTTGGCGAAGTTCACCCCGCGCTCGACGTCACCGGTGTGCACGGCCCCGCTCAGGCCGTACGGGGTGTCGTTGACGAGGCGGACGGCCTCCTCCTCCCCGTCGAAGGGGACCAGGAAGACGACCGGGCCGAACACCTCCTGCTGGAGCAGGGACGAGTCGGCGGGGACACCGGTGAGCACGGACGGCTCGAGCAGGTTGTCGGTCCGCGTGCCGTGCGCCAGCGCGGTCGCGCCCTCGGCGAGCGCCTGCTCGACGACACCGGCCAGGGCGTCCGCCTGCTGCGAGTTGATCACCGGGCCGATGACGGTCTCGGGGTCTCGCGGGTCGCCGACCTTGAGGGACGTGACCTTGGCGACGAACTTCTCGGTGAACTCGTCGGCCACCGAGCGGTCCACCAGCACCCGGTTGGCCGCCATGCAGACCTGCCCCTGGTGGACGTACCGGCTGAAGACGGCCGCGTCGACGGCGTAGTCGACGTCCGCGTCGTCGAGGACCACCAGTGCGCTGTTGCCGCCGAGTTCGAGGACCGAGCGCTTGAACAGGGAGGCGCAGACGGTGGCGACATGGCGGCCGACCTTGTCGGAGCCGGTGAAGGAGATGACCTTCGGGACCGGGTGCTCCAGGAAGGCGTCGCCGATCTCCGCGATGTCCGTGATCACCACGTTCAGCAGGCCGCCCGGCAGGCCGGCGTCCTCGAAGATCCTGGCGATCAGCGAGCCGCCGACGATCGGGGTGTTCTGGTGCGGCTTGAGCACCACGCCGTTGCCGAGCGCCAGTGCCGGGGCGACCGACTTCAGCGACAGCAGGAACGGGAAGTTGAAGGGGCTGATCACACCCACGACGCCGACGGGCACGCGGTAGACACGGTTCTCCTTGCCGTCCACCGGCGAGGGGATGATCCGGCCCTCCGGGCGCAGCGCCAGGTGCACCGCCTCGCGCAGGAACTCCTTGGCGAGGTGCAGCTCGAAGGCGGCCTTCAGGCGCGTACCGCCGAGTTCGGCGACGATCGCGGCGGAGATCTCCTCCTCGCGCTCCTCGACCAGCTTGAGCGCCTTCTCGAACACCGCACGGCGGGCGTAGGGGTTGGTCGCCGCCCACTGCTTCTGCGCGCGGGCCGCCGCGCGGTACGCCTCGTCGACCTCGTCGACGGTGGCTATCGTGATCGACGCCAGCTTCTCGTCGTCGTACGGATTGAAGTCGATGATGTCCCAGGAGCCGGTTCCCGGGCGCCACTCACCGTCGATGTACTGCTGGGCCAGGTCGGTGAAGTACGACGACATGTGATCCCTCAACCCCTCGATCCCTCGCTGCCGGATCGGGCCCGCCCCGACCGGCCCCACGGTCCTGATCGAGCGTCATCGTACTTGCGTTTCAAGAGAGTTGAAGGAGACCTCGGAGAAGGTCCCGGCTCTCCGCCGGCCCCGGACTGTCCTGCTGGAGCTCCTTGAGCGCCTTCTCGTACTGGGCGACGTCCTCGGCCTTGTCGAGGTACAGCGCGCTCGTCAGCTGCTCCAGGTAGACGACGTCCGACAGATCGGACTCGGGGAAGCTGAGGATGGTGAACGCGCCGGACTCGCCGGAGTGGCCGCCGAGGCCGAACGGCACGACCTGCAGCCGGACATGGGGCCGCTCGGACACCTCGATCAGATGCTGGAGCTGACCCCGCATCACCTCGCGGCTCCCGTAGGGGCGGCGCAACGCGGCCTCGTCGAGGACGACGTGGAACTCGGGGGCGTTCTCGGAGACCAGGTACTTCTGCCGCTCCAGGCGCAGCGCCACCCGCCGTTCGACGTCGGCCTCGCTCGCGCCCTGCATGCCGCGCCGGACCACCGCGCGTGCGTATTCCTCGGTCTGCAACAGGCCGTGCACGAACTGCACCTCGTACGCCCTGATCAGCGCGGCGGCGCCCTCGAGGCCCACGTAGGTGGGGAACCAGCTGGGCAGCACGTCCGAGTAACTGTGCCACCAGCCCGCGACATTGGCCTCCCGGGCCAGGGAGAGGAGCGAGGCCCGCTCCTGCTCGTCCGCGATGCCGTACAGCGTCAGCAGGTCCTCCACGTCCCTGGTCTTGAAGCTCACCCGGCCCAACTCCATCCGGCTGATCTTCGATTCGGAGGCGCGGATCGAATAACCCGCCGCCTCTCGCGTGATCCCCCGAGCCTCACGCAGTCGCCTGAGTTGTGATCCGAGCAGCATGCGCCGCACCACCGATCCCGGCTCTCCCGCGCTCACGTTCGCCAGCCTCCCCAACGTCTGCCAGGGCCCGAAGTCTGCCACTAAAACACTCCGAGCAGTACTCGACCGGTTACGGAAACGGAATCGAGCCAGGGGTTCCGCTCGGGAAGGAGCACGGTTCAGACAACAGGAGAGGCTGACGGGACGGAAAGACGAAGGAAAGGTGACGGAAAAATTGACCAACAAGCGGTACGGGCAGGACGATTTCGGTCAGCTGCACGTGCATCTGCCCTTGCATCTGCCCTGCGCATCGGAAACCATGGCCTTCGCACCACCGCCGTAGCGCTACGACCGCGAATTCCGGGAGTGCCTCGCATGGGGACGAATGGATCGACCATGCTCGAGCCGTTACGGCAGGGCCTTCCGCCGCTGGACCCCGCGGCCGTGTCCGACGCCGCCTCCTGCTCCCTCCCGGCCCGCCACGAAGCGGTGCGCGAGGCCCGCCGGTTCACCCGGAAGACCTGTGACCAGTGGGACGTGGGCGACCGTTTCGACGATGTGTGCCTGGTCGTCTCCGAGCTCGTGACCAACGCCCTGCGGCACGGCCTGCCGGCCGAAGCGCCATGGCTGACGGGGCAGGAACCGCCGGTGCGGCTGCATCTGATGCGGTGGACCGGGCGGCTGGTGTGCGCGGTGCGCGACCCCGGCCACGACAGTCCCGTCACCGGTGAGGCGGGCGACTTCTCCGCCGAGTCGGGCCGCGGACTGCTGCTGGTCGAATCGTTCAGCGACAGCTGGGGCTGGCAGCCGATGAGGGGGGCACTCGGCGGCAAGGTGGTCTGGGCCCTGTTCCGGCTCCGCGGTCCGTCGTACGACATGACGTGACATGACGTACGACGTGACGCGGCGCGGTGCCGCGCGCGGGCACCGCGTTCTCTCCACGCGCGTCACCACCCCGGGGGCGGGGGCGGGGGACCGCCGGGTCAGCCGGCGACGAGGTGGTCGAACTCGCCGTCCTTGACGCCGAGCAGCATCGCCTCGATCTCCGCGCGGGTGTAGACGAGCGCGGGCCCCTCGGGAAAGCGGGAGTTGCGCACCGCCACCTCGCCCCCGGGCAGCCGGGCGAACTCCACGCAGGATCCCTGCGAGTTGCTGTGCCGGCTCTTCTGCCAGGCCACGCCGTCCAGCCCGGTGGCCGCCATGCCGTTGTACACGCGGGACGCGCCGGCGCCGTCGTACACGTCCCCCTCGTACACGTCGCCGTCGTACACGTCGTGGTCCACAGGTCGCTCCCCGGTGTGCACTGGCTGGTGTGGCCATTGATGCAGTGGTCAACTGATCCGGATCATAGCTTTGTTCATGTGCAAATGCATGGTCAGATGCACGTGCACGCGGGGTGCTCCCGCAGTTACAGCGCTGCCGCCGGGCCTGCCGGTCCCCCGTCTGGAAGTGAGACGCGCACGAGGGCTCTCCTGTTCCCTCGTGTGCCTTCGTGTGTCCTTCGGTTCTCCGCTCAGTCCTGCAAGCGGTCTCTTTTTTCGGCGCGCGGTGTCACGGGGGCTGGTGGGGCGCCGGGTACGTCCTGTTAGCTGGCTCCGGCCGTTCCGGCCGACGGGGCCGACCACAGCTAGGGGGCTTGCGGTGACATCGGTGGATCAGGGGATCGCGGGGGCGCGCACCGCGGCGGGCCGGCGCACGCGGATCGCGTACGCGGCCCTGGGGCTGGCCGGCGCGCTGGTGCTCGCCGGGTGCGGCGGTGGCGGCGGTGACGGCGACTCCCGCGACGACTCCGCGACCGGCGCCACACCGTCCACGCCGGCCACCACGACCGCCCCCGCGTCCGGCGGCACCGGGTCCGGGTCCGGTGGCTCGGACGCGACCGGCGCCCCCGCGGGCAAGCTGGAGGGCAGCTGGTTCACCGCGGCCGGGGGCAAGGCCGTGGCCCTGGTGTTCACCGGCGACCAGGCGGCCCTCTTCGCCACGAGCGGCACCGTGTGCAGTGGCACCGCGCGGGAGGACGCCGGGGCCTCGACGATCAGCCTGAAGTGCGCGGACGGCAAGGCGGACCGGGCGAGCGGCACGGTCGACTCCGTGAGCGGATCCACCCTGAAGGTCACCTGGGAGAGCCCCCTCGGCACCGAGACGTTCACCAAGGCCGAGGGCGGCCGACTGCCGCAGGGGCTGCCGACCGCGGAGCCGGGGTCGTAGGAGCCGCTGTGCGGACTCCGCCCTCCGGGTGCGCCGGGAGGGCCCCCCGGGGTGTGATGATCTGGGGGCTGCTCCACGACCCCAGGGGAATCCTCATGCGCGCCATGCCGACCACCGTCACCGCCGTCACCGCCCTCCTCCTGCTGACCGCCTGCGGCGGCGAGGACGGTGGTGACGGGGCGAAGGACGACGCGAAGCAGGAGAGCGGGGCCTGCTCGACCGCGACGGTGAGCGTGGAAGTCGGCCCCGCGAGCGAGGCCCCGGCCGCCGGTGACACCGGCGAGGTCCCCGTGGACCTCGTCAACCAGGGCCCCTCCTGCGTCCTGGACGGCTTCCCCGGGGCGAGCCTGGTGGCGGCGGGGGGCGAGCCCGTCGCGCTGGCTCCGACGGACGGCGCCACGGCCCAGAAGCTGACCCTGCCCGAGGGCGGGTCCGCCTCCTTCACGATCACCTACGTGCGCGGACCGGAGGACGCCGGCCTGAGCCTGGACGCGAAGACCCTGGAGATCGGCCTTCCCGGCGACTCCGCCACCCGCGAGTTCCCCTGGTCGTACGGCCCGGTGGCGAACCAGGGCGAGGGTGAGGGCACGGCGACGGGGACGGGCGCGGCCGACGCGACCGTGAGCGCCTTCCAGCGGTCGGGTGACTGAGCGGTCGGTGCCCGATCGGGCGGTGACCGACCGGGCGGTGACCGACCGGGCGGTGACCGACCGGGCGGTGACCGACCGGGCGGTGACCGACCGGGCACCGGTTCAGGGACGCCGTCCGGGGAGCCGTCCGCGCGCTTCGACCTGGGCGTCGTCCGCCGCCCGCGCGCCCTCCTCCCACCCCGCCGCGTCGCTCACCCCGCGCAGCCGGGTGGTCGTCGTCTCCGGGAACAGGCGGTCCAGCCGCTCGGTGACCGCGACGTCGCGGGAGGCGAGCACCGGGAGCGAGTCGTCCGTCAGCTGGCTCTCGGCGGCAGCCGCGAGGCGCGCGCCCACGCGGTGGACGTACGCCGCGAGGAAGGACTGCCGGAAGGTCTTGGTCCGCTTGCGTCCCCCGGCCCGCTGAGCCGCCTCCGCCTTCGCCATGGCCGTACCGGCCTGCACGAGCAGTGAGGTGTGGAGGAGTTCGACCGCCTCCAGGTCGGAGGCGAAGCCGACCACCGTGGAGAAGCCGAGGGCCTCGTTCCACACGGCCCGGCAGTGGTTCGCGGTGGCGATCACGTCCAGCAGCACGGCCTTGGTCTGTTCGTACGGCGGCTCCACCCCGATCCGGCACGCGCCCGGAGCCGTCGCCGAGGGGGCCCGCACCGCGAGCAGCGCCTCGTCGACGCTGTGCCGTGCCATCAGCTCCTGCGCCTTGGCGGTGAGGGCCTCCGCCTCCTCCGGGAACCCGGTCGCCTCCGCCTTGGCCAGCAGCGCGCGGATGCGACCCAGCATGCGGGACTCCGGGTGCCGTTCCCGCGCGGGTGAGCCCGCACCCCCGGCCCTTTCGCTCCCCGGCGCGCCCCCGTCGGGCTCGTCGAGGGGTTCGAGGGCGGGCAGGCGCAGCAGCAGCCGGTACAGCTCCAGTACGGCGGTGGCGTGCGAGAAGCGGTCGGCGCGCCGCGCGGCAGCGGCCTCGCGGTCGCCGGGACGACCGCCGAGATCGCCGAGATCGCCGAGCTGGGCGTGCCAGCGGGGGCCGCGGGGCCGGTCGTGCGGCGCCTGCGCGCGGATCAGCTCCGCGACCAGCCGTACGTGCACGTCGTCCAGTTCGCGCCGGACGATCCGTACGACGTCGGCGGGCTGCCAGCCGCGCCGCCAGGCCGTCGCCACGAACTCCTCGCCCCGCCCCGCGAGTTCGGCGTCCGCCGCCGGATCGGAGGCGAGCAGGGACGCGCCGGTGTCGAGGGCGGCGTCGGTGGTGGCGTACAGGGCGGCCCGGAAGGCGCGGGCGACGGTGCTGGACGTGCTCACGGGCCGATCGTGCCATGTCCCCTCTCCCCGCCGAACCCGCGACCCGACGCACCCGCTTGTCAACTGACGGTTGACACCCTCCCACTGTCAACCTACGGTTGACACATGGCGAAGAACCCCGGCATCAAGTCATCCGTACGCCTCGACGACCTCATCGCGGCCATCAAGAAGGTCCACGAGGAGCCCCTCCAACAGCTTCAGGACGCGGTGCTCGCGGGAGAGCACCTCGGCGACGTGGCGGACCACCTGATCGGCCACTTCGTGGACCAGGCCCGGCGCTCGGGCGCCTCCTGGACGGACATCGGCAAGAGCATGGGCGTCACCCGGCAGGCGGCCCAGAAGCGTTTCGTGACGAAGGACTCGGCCCCGCTCGACCCGAACGAGGGCTTCCACCGCTACACGCCCCGCGCCCGCAACGTGGTGATGGCCTCGCACAACGAGGCCAAGGCCGCGCGCAACGCCGAGGGCCTGCCCGAGCACCTGGTCCTCGGCCTGCTGGCCGAGCCGGGCAGCCTGGCCGCGAAGGCGATCACCGAGCAGGGCGTCACCCTGGAGGCGGTCCGCGAGGCCGCGGCCGCGCTGCTCCCGCCGCCCGTCGAAGAGGCCCCCGAGCTGGTGCCGTACGGCGCGGCGGCCAAGAAGGTCCTGGAACTCACCTTCCGCGAGGCCCTCCGCCTCGGCCACAACTACGTCGGCACCGAACACCTCCTGCTCGCCCTGCTGGAGCACGAGAACGGCAAGGGCGTCCTCAGCGGCCTCGGCATCGACAAGACCACCACCGAGCGGTACGTCACCGAGATGCTGGCGGAGTTCCTGGAGACCCGGGAACCGGAGGCTGCGGACGGACAGCCCGCGAAGCCCGAGCCCGGGCAGGACTGACCCGGACACAGGGGCGCCCGGGCGCAGGGCACAGGAACGCAGAGGCACCCGGACGCAGGCGTCCACGATCCCGGACCGCGGGGCGCTGTCAGACCCCCCTGCCACACTCACACCATGGCCGACCGGTGGGCGCTCGCTCCGGCCGAGGAAGGTGGCGTGGACGTCGCCCCCCTCGGCCCGGACGGGCTGCCCGCCGCTCCGGTGCGGCGGGAGGCGGATCCCGCCGAGGCCGTGCGGAGCCGGCCCGGCGTCACGCGGTGGGTGTGGCGGTCCACCTCCGAGGTCCATCCGCGCCTGCTCGCCGCGGGGGTGCGAGTGGCGCGGTGCTACGACGTCGAGGCCGCCGAGACGCTCCTGCTCGGCCACGAGGGGCGGTACGGGGAACCCCGTTCGGCCGCGGCCGCCCTGGCTCGGCTGCGCGGCGGCCCCGTACCGCCCGATCCGCCGCAGCGCCCGGCCGAGCCGGGCGCGCAGCCGTCCCTCTTCGAACCCCGGGACGCGCACGTACCGCTGGAGGACCTCGTCGCGGTCTACGCCGAGCAGCAGCGCCGGATCGGGGCGACCACGCATCCGGACAGGATGCGGCTGCTCGTGGCCGCGGAGTCGGCGGGGATGCTCGTCGCCGCCGAGATGAACCGCGCGGGGGTGCCCTGGCGGGCGGACGTGCACCGCGCGGTCCTGCACGACCTCCTCGGCGAGCGGTACGCGGGCGGCGGTGAACCGCGCAGACTCGCCGAACTCGCTGACGAGGTGTCCGCCGCCTTCGGCCGCCGGGTGCGGCCCGACCTGCCCGCCGACGTCGTCAAGGCGTTCGCGCAGGCCGGCATCAAGGTCTCCTCGACCCGCCGGTGGGAGCTCGAGTCCATCGACCATCCGGCGGTCGAGCCGCTGATCGAGTACAAGAAGCTGTACCGCATCCGGGTCGCCCACGGCTGGTCCTGGCTCCAGGACTGGGTGCGCGACGGCCGCTTCCGACCCGAGTTCCTGGCAGGCGGGACGGTGACGGGCCGTTGGGTGACCAACGGCGGGGGCGCGCTGCAGATCCCCAGGGTGATCCGCCGCGCGGTGGTCGCCGACCCGGGCTGGCGGCTGGTCGTCGCCGACGCCGCCCAGATGGAGCCACGGGTCCTGGCGGCGATCTCCCGCGACCCCGGGCTGATGGAGGTGGCCGGCCGGGAGACCGACCTCTACCAGTCGGTGTCCGACCGCGTCTTCTCCGGCGACCGCGCGCAGGCGAAGCTCGCCGTCCTCGGCGCGGTCTACGGCCAGACCTCCGGCGACGGCCTGAAGAACCTCGCCGCCCTCCGACGCCGCTTCCCCAAGGCGGTCGCCTACGTCGACGAGGCCGCCCGCGCGGGCGAGGAGGGCAGGCTCGTACGGACCTGGCTGGGCCGCACCTGCCCGCCCGCGGCCCGTGCGACGGAGGACGCGGTGGAGGAGGCGGGCATCCCCGTCGCGGCGGGCACCCCGGTCGCGGAGGAGGAACCCGACGCCACCCGGCAGTGGGTACCGGGTTACGCCTCGACCGACGCCCGCGCGCGGGGCCGCTTCACCCGCAACTTCGTCGTCCAGGGCAGCGCCGCCGACTGGACCCTGCTGCTGCTCGCCGCACTGCGGCAGACCTTGACGGACATGGCCGCCGAACTGGTCTTCTTCCAGCACGACGAGGTGATCGTGCACTGCCCCGAGCAGGAGGCGCAGACGGTGGCCGCCGCGATCCGGGACGCCGCCGCCCTGGCGGGCCGGCTGACGTTCGGGGAGACACCGGTCCGGTTCCCGTTCACGACGGCGGTGGTGGAGTGCTACGCGGACGCCAAGTGAGGCCTCGGGGAAGGTGGGGAAGTGAGGGCGCCCGGGCGCCCGGCGGGCTGCGCCCCACCGCTCAGACGACCGGCGGCCGCCCCAGTCGCGTCAGCTGCCACACCGTCCGCCAGCGCATGGCGCGCCGCTCACCGGCCGGCTCCCGCAGGCCCTCGGCGAACCCGCCGAACCACGCCCGCAGCCCGGCGACCGACCGGTTCCTGAGCAGGGTGAGCAGCACCCACACCCCGAGATGGACGGGAACGAGCGGGAGGGGCAGCCGCCGACGGGCGAGCCACACCCGGTTCCGGGCGTTCACCCGGTAGTAGATGGCGTGCCGGGCGGGTGAGGTCTTCGGGTGCTGGAGCAACAGCTCCGGCGCGTACAGGATCCGCCAGCCCGCGTCGGCCGCGCGCCAGGCCAGGTCGGTCTCCTCGTGCGCGAAGAAGAACGCGGCGGGCCAGTCACCGATCTCGTCGAGCATCGCCATCCGCAGCCCGTGCCCGCCCCCGAGGAACCCGGTGACGTACCCGCCCTTCATGGGGTCCGACTTTCCGACCCGGGGCACATGCCGCTGCTGTGTCTCCCCCGACTCGTCGGCGATCCGGAACCCGACGATCCCGAGCCGCTCGTCCTCGGCGTACAGCTCCCGCACGCGACGCAGCACATCGGCGTCGACGAGCAGTCCGTCGTCGTCCAGCTCGACGACGACGTCCACGTCCCCGAACTCCCGCAGCCGCGCGAGCGCGACGTTCCGCCCGCCCGGGCAGCCGAGGTTCTCCTCCAGCTCGACGGTCGTCACCTCACCCGGCAGCGACAACCGCCGGGCGAACTCGGGCAGCGGACACCCGTTGCCCACGATCACGATCCGCGCGGGCGCCACATCCTGCTTCGCCACCGACTCCAGCAGCGCGTCCACCTCCGCGGGCCGGTTCCCCATCGTCACCACGGCCACAGCGATCCTCGGAGTCCCGATGTCCCCCACCTCCCAAGCGCCCACGGCCGACGACCGACCGACTGACGCGCGATGCTAGCCGTTCACGGAAAGGACTCGTCTAGTACGCCTTCCCGTACGCGGTTCCTCAACCACATCCGCACGACCTGCGAGGCCCCGTCCAGCGCCGGATCGAACGGGACCGGTGGCGCGAAACCCGTACGCCGCAGCCCCGGCGAGCTCTACCGCGACATGGCCCCCTCTGTCGTCTGTCGCCGTCGTGCGGCTGCCGCTCGAGGCCCCGCAGGGCAACCGTCCCGCCCGGCCGGGCCGCCCGGCGGATGGGGTCAGCTCGCGGCGCCGCCCTTCGCTTCGAGCACGATCTGGGTCTGGGTGGTCTGTCCCACCAGTCGGCCCTTGTCGTCCCGCAGGTCGGTCTGCACGACGACGAGGGTGCCGCCGACGTGCAGGGGGCGGGCCGTGGCGTGCACCCGCCCGGAGGCCACTCCCCGCAGGAAGTTGGTCTTGGACTCGACCGTGGACGTCCCGGCGCCCGGCGGGAGGTTGAGGTAGGCACAGACCGCGCCGACGGAGTCGGCCAGCGCCATCAGGGCTCCGCCGTGCAGGATTCCTCCCGCGGTGCAGGCCTCCGGGGACCAGGGCAGACTGCCCGTGGCCCGGTCGGGGGCGGCCTCGTGGAGCTCGATGCCCAGCCGTGTCGCGAAGGGCATGGCCGCCAGGAGGGCGGCGGGGCTGGGGGCTGCCGTCTCGGAAGGGGGCATGGCGTGCTGCCTCTCGGGATCGGGCGGGTGCTCTCGGACACACGGTGAAGATCGTGCGGTGTACCGGACGCCAGTCTCGCAGCCCTCATCGGGAACGCCGAGGCGACGAACGAGAACACGCCACGGGCACCGCGCTCGGCACGACGCGGCTGGTCTTCCGGGGAAAAGCAACACTCACCGCCTTGACCCACCCGGTCAAGGGCAAGGAAAAGCCCCAGGTCACCATGAGTGGTTCCTGGGGCTTCCGCAGAGCCGCCTTCGGGATTCGAACCCGAGACCTACGCATTACGAGTGCGTTGCTCTGGCCATCTGAGCTAAGGCGGCGTGCGCTGTCGGCACCATGGTGCGATCAGCGACGTCGGTAAGTCTACACAGTTTCGGATAGTGCTTCGTACCTGCCCCGGAGGCGGGCCGGGGGGCCTGCCTCCGGGGTGGGCGCACCGGCTATGAGCAGCGCTTTCCGTCCGCGGGCGGGGTGCCGCGGAGGAGGTAGGTGTTGATCGCGGAGTCGATGCAGTCGCTGCCCCGGCCGTAGGCGGTGTGGCCGTCGCCCTCGTAGGTGAGGAGGCGGGCCGAGGAGAGCTGGTCGGCGAGGGACTCGGCCCAGCGGTAGGGGGTCGCGGGGTCGCGGGTGGTGCCGACGACGACGATCGGGGCCGCGCCCTTCGCCTCGATGCGCTGGGGCCTGCCCGTGGCGGCGACCGGCCAGTACTCGCAGTTCAGGGCCATCCAGGCGAAGCTCTCGCCGAAGACCGGGGAGGCCTTCTCGAAGTCGGGGAGGGCGTCCCGCACCTGCTCCGGGGAGTTGAAGGCGGGCGGGAGGTCCAGGCAGTTCACGGCGGCGTTGGCGAACATCAGGTTGGCGTAGTCGCCCTTGGCGTCGCGCTCGTAGTAGCTGTCGGAAAGGGCCAGGAGTCCGGCGCCGTCGTTCTTCTTCATCGCCGCCGTCAGCGCCTCGCGCAGCCGTGGCCAGGCGCCCTCGTTGTACATGGCCGCGATCACGCCGGTGGTGGCCAGCGACTCGGTGAGCCTGCGGCCCGCGGCGTCTTCGGTGGGGATCGGCCGGGCGTCGAGTTCGGCGAAGAACTCCTTCAGGTTCCTGCCGACCTGTTCGACACCGGTGCCCCGGCCCCCGAGGGGGCAGTCGCTCTGCCGTACGCAGTCCTTCGCGAAGGCCGTGAACGCCGTGTCGAAGCCCGCCGTCTGCTCGACGTTGAGCCGGCGCGCCGGCAACGAGGGGTCCAGCGCGCCGTCCAGCACCAGCCGGCCCGTCCGGTCCGGGAACAGCCCCGCGTACGTCGCCCCGAGGAAGGTGCCGTAGGAGGCGCCCACGTAGTTCAGCTTCTCGTCACCCAGCGCCGCCCGCACGATGTCCATGTCCCGGGCCGCCTCGACGGTCGACACATGGCGCAGCAGCCTCGGCGCGTCCACCCCGCAGCCCTCGGCGAACCTCCGGTACGCGGCGACCAGCGCGTCGGTCTCCTTCGCGTCGTCCGGTGTGACGTCCGTCTGCGTGTACGCGTCCATCTCGGGGCCGTCCAGGCACTCGACGGGTTCGCTGCGGGCCACGCCCCGCGGATCGACGGCCACCATGTCGTAGTGGGCACGCACCTCGGCCGGGTAGCCGACACCGGCGTACGCCTGGAGGTAGCCGATCGCCGAGCCGCCCGGCCCACCGGGGTTGATCAGCAGCGAGCCCAGCCGCGCCCCCGGGCCTGTGGCCTTCTTCCGGGACACGGCGAGGCGGACGTCACCGGCGGACGGGTGGGCGTAGTCGAGCGGGGCCTTCAGCGTGGCGCACTGGAAGCCGGGCGCCCCGCAGTCGCGCCACTTCGGCTTCTGCTCGTAGTACGGGGTGAGTGCCGCGGGCGTGGCACGGGGCAGTGCGGCCAGTACCTCCGTGGCCCTCGCCGCCGATTTCGCGGAACCCGTGGTGCCCGCCGTGTTCCCGGAGGAGCAGCCGGAGACCAGGAGCGCGGCGGCGGCGAGCAGCGTGGCGGCGGTGCGGGTCCTGCGGTGGAGGGTGCGCCTTGTGTGCATGATGCGAGGGTAACTGTGAGCGACGTTCCGGGTGCTCTGTGTGCGCACCGTGCCTCGTACGAGTCACGGGACGCGCGGGTTCAGCCCGCTCTGAGTGCCATGGTCATCGCCTCCACGGCCAGGAGCGGGGCCACGTTGCGGTCGAGGGCGTCGCGACAGGCGGCGATCGACTCGATGCGGCGGAGTGTGGACTCGGGGGAGCTGCCGCGTGCCAGTCGCTCCAGGGTGTCCTCGGCGTCCGTGTTGGCGAGGGCGACGCGGGAGCCGAGCTGGAGGGCGAGGACGTCGCGGTAGAAGCTGGTGAGGTCGGTCAGGGCCACGTCGAGGCTGTCCCGCTGCGTACGCGTGCGGCGGCGCTTCTGCATGTCCTCCAGGTCCTTGACCACGCTCGCCGTACCGCGCGGCAACCGGCCGCCCTGGGCCGCGCCGAGTGCCGCCTTCAGCTCGTCGGTCTCCTTGGTGTCCATCTGCTCGGCCAGTTGCCTGGCGTCCTCGGCGGCGGCGTCGACGAGTTCCTGGGCCGCCTTGAGCGCGCTCCCGACGTCGTCGACCCGCAACGGCAGCTTCAGCACGGCGGCGCGGCGCTCGCGGGCCGCCGGGTCGGTGGCCAGGCGGCGGGCCCGGTCGACGTGGCCCTGGGTGGCGCGGGCGACGGCCGCCGCCACGTCCGGCTCGACGCCCTCGCGTCGTACGAGCAGGTCCGCGACGGCGTCCACGGAGGGCGTGCTCAGGTTGAGGTGGCGGCAGCGGGAGCGGATCGTCGGCAGGACGTCCTCGACGGACGGGGCGCAGAGCAGCCAGACCGTGCGGGGTGCGGGCTCCTCCACGGCCTTGAGGACGGCGTTGGCGGAGCTCTCGTTCAGCCGCTCGGCGTCCTCGACGAGGATCACCTGCCAGCGGCCGTTCGCCGGTGCGGTGAACGACTTGCGGACCGTGTCGCGCATGTCGCGCACCAGGATCATCGCGCCGACGGCGGTGATCGTGCTCACGTCGGCGTGGGTGCCGATCAGGGCGGTGTGGCAGCCGTCGCAGAATCCGCAGCCCGGGGCTCCGCCGAGGGCACGGTCGGGGCTGACGCACTGCAACGCGGCGGCGAAGGCACGCGCCACCTGGTGGCGTCCGGCGCCGGGCGGGCCCGTGAACAGCCAGGCGTGGGTCATCTTCGACGCCGTAGGCGCGGGGGCGCCGGTCGCCGCGGCGGTGACGAGGGCGTCGGCGTCCCGGGCGGCGGCGGTGAGCTGTTCGCTCACCCGCTGCTGCCCGACGAGGTCGTCCCACACGGTCATGGGTCACGCCGCCCTTCCATCCGCCGTCCTTCCATTCGCCGCGCCTCCGTCACGTCCACCGCGTACGAGGCACCGCCGCTCATGTCAGCGGCGGCGGCCCCGGCCGCCCTCGTCGCCGTGCTCGCCGTGCCCGTCGCCGCGCTCGGCGTCGCGCGGGCCCAGCAGCTCGTCCGCCAGCGTCGGCAGGTCGTCCAGCGGGGTCTCCTCGGCCCAGTCCGGGCGCTGCCTGTTCCGGCCCGGCATGTTCGCGAGGTCGACCTGGGGCAACTCGCGTGTGCTCGCCTCATTGTCATCCGGCGCGACCGCGGGCAGCACCGCCGTCTCCTCCGCGTCGCCCCGTGGCGGCACGGCGGGCAGCACCTCGGTCTCGTCGGCCGCCCCGGGCGGAACCGACACCTGCGGCAGCTCGGTCGTCACCTCGGCCTCGGAGGGCCCGAACGAGGCTGACGGCGCCGACGACCCGGACGCCCCGGCAGGCCCTGCGTCGCGCCGGCCCTTGCCCGGCACCCTCGGCAGCACCGCCGTCTCGTCCGTGGCGCCCGGTGCCTTGGAGAAACCGGCCCCGTCCGTCCCCTTGGGACCCGTCTCCGCCGCGGCCGCGGCCCGCTCCGCGAGGCGCCGGGCCTCCTCGGCCCGCCGCAGCGCGTCCTCGGCCTTGCGCTGCTTCTCCAGGCGCAGCGCCTCGGCCTCGGCGCGCAGCCGCGCCTCCTCCTCGGCCTGCTTGCGGAGCCGTTCTTGCTCCGCCTTGCGCCGAGCCTCCTCCTCCGCCCGCGCCTTCTCCTCGGCGAGGAGCCGCTGCCGCTCCTCCTCGGCACGGCGAGCGGCCTCCTCGGCCCGCCGCCGGGCCTCCTCCGCCTGCCGTTCGGCCTCGCGCCGCTGCGCCTCCTCCAGCTCGCGCCGCTTGCGCTCCTCCTCCTCGGCACGCAGCCGCGCCATCAGCTCCTGGCGCTCGCGCTCCAGGCGCTCCTCCTCCGCCTTGCGCGCCGCTTCCTCCTCCGCCTTGCGGCGGGCCTCCTCCTCGGCCTTGCGCCGGGCCTCCTCACGAGCCTGGATCTCGGCCTCGGAGAGCGGCAGCACCTGGTCGAGCCGGTGCCGGATCACGGTGCCGACCGCGTCCGGCTCCTGACCGGCGTCGACCACCAGGTACCGGCCGGGGTCGGCCGCGGCCAGGGTGAGGAAACCGGCCCGCACGCGCGCGTGGAACTCCGCGGGCTCCGACTCCAGCCGGTCCGGTGCCTCGGTGAACCTCTCGCGCGCGGTCTCCGGCGCCACGTCCAGCAGCACGGTGAGGTGCGGCACCAGGCCGTTGGTCGCCCAGCGGTTGATGCGGGCGATCTCGGTCGGGGACAGGTCGCGCCCGGCGCCCTGGTAGGCCACCGAGGAGTCGATGTAGCGGTCGGAGATGACGACGGCGCCGCGCTCCAGTGCCGGCCGTACGACCGTGTCGATGTGCTCGGCCCGGTCCGCCGCGTACAGCAGGGCCTCCGCGCGGTGGGACAGTCCGGCGCTGGAGACGTCCAGCAGGATCGACCGCAGCCGCTTGCCGACGGGGGTCGCCCCCGGCTCGCGCGTGAGGACGACCTCGTGGCCCTTGGCGCGGATCCACTCGGCGAGCGCCTCGGCCTGCGTGGACTTCCCGGCCCCGTCGCCGCCCTCCAGGGCGATGAAGAAGCCGGCGCCCGCCGGGACCGGCGCCGGGTCGTCGCCGCCGAGCAACGCGTCCCGCAGGTCCTGCCGCAGCGGCACCCCGGAACGGTCGTCGACCTTGGCCAGCACGAGCGCGGCCACCGGCAGCAGCAGCGCGCCCACCAGCATCAGCGTGAACGCGGCACCACCGTGCGCGAAGACGAACCGGCCGCTCTCCAGCCGGTGCGGCCCGATGGCCGCGGCCACCAGCGGGGCGCTCACCGCGCCGAGTGCCACGAAGACGCGGACGACCGCGTGCAGGTGCTCCGTCGTGCGGGCCCGCCGCTGGTCCTCGGTCTCCTGGTCGAGCAGCGTGTGCCCGGTGTTGGCCGCGATGCCCGCGCCCACGCCGGCCAGCGCGACGATCAGCAGCACGCTGGTGACGTCCGGCACCAGACCGGCGGCCAGCAGCGCGACGCCGGTGAAGGCGAGCGCCAGTGCGAGCAGGCGGCGCCGCGACAGCGACGGCAGCAGGGCGGGCGCCGTCCGTATGCCGACGACGACACCTCCGGTCAGCGCGCCCACCAGCAGGCCGTACAGCACGGGCCCGCCGCCCAGGTCCGTGGCCTGCAGTACGAACACCGCGACGGCGGCCGACACCGCGGCGGCCACCAGGGCGGACGCCAGCACCAGCAACGGCATCACACCGGTGCGCCCCTTGTCGGGGCCGGCACCGGCGGTGCTCTTCGGGCGGCGCAGCCCCTCCAGCGGCGAGCGCGGGCGCGGAGTGCGCGTGGCGGGCAGCTCGAGGAAGGTCAGTATCGACAGCGACGCGGCGAACAGTCCGGCCGCGACATACGAGGCGAGGGCCGCCTGGTGCTGGGCGAACCAGTCGAGGCCCGTGCCCAGCAGGTTGTTGAACAGCCCGGCGACGACGAGTACGAGGGCCGCGACCGGCACCGCCACGAAGGCCGTACGCAGCGACAGGCGGCGCAGCGCGTCCATGTGGTCCGGCAGCGGCCGCACCGTCGCGCCCTCCGGGGGCGGGGCGGGCAGCAGCGCGGGCGCCGCGCTCTCCCGGCACACCGTCCAGAACCGCTCGGCGACCGATGCCACGAAGGCGGTGACGAGGAGGACGGCCAGGGCGTCGTCGGGCGTCCAGTCGATCCACAGCGGAGCGACGATGAGCAGGGCCGCCCGTAGTCCGTCCGCACCGACCATGGTCCAGCGGCGGTCCAGCGGCCCGTCCGGTGAGGTGAGCGACGTGAGCGGGCCGAGGAGGACGGCGCCGAACAGCAGCGTCGCGAGGATCCGCACCCCGAAAACGGTCGCCACTGCGAACGCGACGCCCAGATAGCCGCCGCCGAACGAGCCTTCGGCGACCGCCGCCTGGAAGGCGAGGAGGACCAGCACGAGGAGGGCGAGGATGTCACCGACACCGCCCACGAACTGCGCGCTCCACAGCCGCTTCAGCTGCGGACGGCGCAGCAGGGCGCGGACGGCGCGCTCGCGGGAGTCCGCGACCAGGGCGTCGTCGGGGGCCGGTTGAGGGGCCGCTGGCGGCTCGGCTCGCATCATGCGTTCAGCCTATCGGCCCGCGCCGACACCACGGCGCCCCGCTCTGACATGCGCACGCCCCGACACCGAAGTGTTGCCGGGGCGTTCGCATTCCGAACCCTTGGCGAAGATCCACACCTGGGAGCGGCCGACGGACCGCCGTGACGCACAGGGTCCTGAAGGCGCCTCAGTCCTCTCAGTCCTCGGCGCCGTTCGAGGCAGGCGCCTTCTTCGCGGCGGTCTTGGCCGCGGCGGTCCTGGTCGCCGTCGCCTTCTGCGCGGTCGTGGTCTTCGCCGCGGTCTTCTTGGCGGCCGCCGTCTTCTTCGCCGGAGCCTTCTTGGCGGCCGTCTTCTTGGCCGGGGCCTTCTTGGCGGCCTTCTTCGCCGTCTTCTTGGCGGGCCCCTTGGCGCGCTTCTCGGCCAGCAGCTCGAACCCGCGCTCCTGGGTGATCGTCTCGACGCTGTCACCGGAGCGCAGGGTCGCGTTGGTCTCGCCGTCGGTGACGTACGGACCGAAGCGGCCGTCCTTCACCACGACCGGCTTCCCGCTGACCGGGTCCTCACCCAGCTCCTTCAGCGGCGGCTTGGCCGCGGCCCGGCCACGCTGCTTGGGCTGGGCGTAGATCGCCAGCGCCTCCTCCAGCGTGATCGTGAAGAGCTGCTCCTCGGACTGCAGCGACCGCGAGTCGGTGCCCTTCTTCAGATACGGCCCGTAGCGGCCGTTCTGGGCGGTGATCTCCACGCCCTCGGCGTCGGCGCCGACCACGCGCGGCAGCGACATCAGCTTCAGCGCGTCGTCGAGCGTCACCGTGTCCAGGGACATCGACTTGAAAAGGGAGGCCGTGCGCGGCTTGACCGCGTTCTTGCCGGTCTTCGGCGTGCCCTCGGGGAGGATCTCCGTGACGTACGGCCCGTAGCGGCCGTCCTTGGCGACGATCGGGCGGCCGGTCGCCGGGTCGGTGCCCAGCTCGAAGTCGCCGCTCGGCTTGGCGAGCAGTTCCTCGGCGAACTCCACACTCAGCTCGTCGGGCGCCAGGTCCTCGGGGACGTCGGCCCGCTGGTGGCCGTCCGCGTCCTTCTCACCGCGTTCGATGTACGGGCCGTAGCGCCCGACCCGCAGCACGATGCCGTTGCCCACCGGGAACGACGACACCTCGCGCGCGTCGATCGCGCCCAGGTCGGTCACCAGCTCCTTGAGGCCGCCGAGGTGGTCCCCGTCGCCGTTGCCCGCCTCGGCCGCGTCGCCGTTGCCGGTGCCGGTGCCCTCACCGAAGTAGAACCGCTTCAGCCACGGCACGGACTGCGCCTCACCGCGCGCGATGCGGTCGAGGTCGTCCTCCATCTTGGCGGTGAAGCCGTAGTCGACGAGCCGGCCGAAGTGCTTCTCCAGCAGGTTGACCACGGCGAAGGAGAGGAAGGACGGCACGAGGGCCGTGCCCTTCTTGAACACATAGCCGCGGTCGAGGATCGTGCCGATGATCGACGCGTACGTCGACGGGCGGCCGATCTCCCGCTCCTCCAGCTCCTTGACCAGTGACGCCTCGGTGTAGCGGGCCGGCGGCTTGGTGGCGTGGCCGTCGACCGAGATCTCCTCGGCGGTGAGGGCGTCGCCCTCGGCGACCTGCGGCAGCCGGCGCTCGCGGTCGTCGAGCTCGGCGTTCGGGTCGTCCGCGCCCTCGACGTACGCCTTCAGGAAGCCGTGGAAGGTGATGGTCTTGCCGGACGCGGTGAACTCGACGTCCCGGCCGTCGGACGCGGTGCCACCGATCTTCACGGTGACGGAGTTGCCGGTGGCGTCCTTCATCTGGGAGGCGACGGTCCGCTTCCAGATCAGTTCGTAGAGCCGGAACTGGTCGCCGGTCAGGCCGGTCTCGGCAGGCGTGCGGAAACGGTCGCCCGAGGGGCGGATCGCCTCGTGCGCCTCTTGGGCGTTCTTCACCTTCCCCGCGTAGGTGCGCGGTTGCGGCGGCAGGTAGTCGGCGCCGTACAGCTGCGTGACCTGGGCGCGGGCGGCGGCGACCGCCGTGTCGCTCAGCGTCGTCGAGTCCGTACGCATGTAGGTGATGTAGCCGTTCTCGTACAGCTTCTGCGCGATCTGCATGGTGGCCTTCGCGCCGTAGCCCAGCTTGCGGCTCGCCTCCTGCTGCAGCGTCGTCGTACGGAACGGGGCGTACGGCGAGCGGCGGTACGGCTTGGACTCGACGGAGCGCACGGAGAACCGCGTGTTCTCCAGGGCGGCGGCCAGGGCGCGGGCGTTCGCCTCGTCGAGGTGGAGGGTGTTCGCGCTCTTGAGCTGTCCCAGGGAGTCGAAGTCGCGGCCCTGCGCGACGCGCCTGCCGTCGACGCTCTGGAGGCGGGCGACCAGCGACGACGGGTCGGAGGCATCCCCCGCACGACCGGTGGAGAAGGTGCCCGTCAGGTCCCAGTACTCGGCGGAACGGAACGCGATGCGCTCGCGTTCCCGCTCGACCACGAGCCGGGTGGCGACGGACTGGACACGGCCGGCGGACAGCCGGGGCATGACCTTCTTCCACAGGACCGGCGAGACCTCGTAGCCGTAGAGACGGTCGAGGATGCGGCGGGTCTCCTGGGCGTCGACCAGCTTCTGGTTGAGCTGGCGCGGGTTGGCCACGGCCTCGCGGATCGCGTCCTTGGTGATCTCGTGGAAGACCATCCGCTTGACCGGGATCTTCGGCTTGAGCACTTCCTGGAGGTGCCAGGCGATGGCCTCGCCCTCGCGGTCCTCATCGGTGGCGAGGAAGAGTTCGTCGGACTCCTTCAACAGGTCCTTGAGCTTCTTGACCTGGGCCCTTTTATCGGCGTTGACCACATAGATCGGCTGGAAGTCGTGTTCGACGTCCACACCGAGACGGCGGACCTCACCGGTGTACTTCTCGGGCACCTCCGCGGCGCCACTGGGAAGGTCGCGAATATGCCCGACGCTCGCCTCGACGATGTAGCCAGGGCCGAGATAGCCCTTGATCGTCTTCGCCTTGGCAGGCGACTCGACGATGACGAGTCGGCGGCCGCCCTTCGCGGTCTCGCTGGTCGGGGACAACTTCGCTCTTCTCTCCGGTCGACACTGGGGCCTCCCCGGGCTCTCGTCCCGGGGTCGGGTCTGCATTCACGGCTCGTGACGCTGCGGAGTGTGACGGTACCTCCCGCCCCCGTGTCAAACGGGAAAAGCCCGCAACGGCCACTCGAACGGTAACCCGACTTGCACCGTTCCTGCCGCCCGGACTGTCCGGACCCGGCCCGCTCCTCTGCGGAGCGCGACCTCTCGATTACTCGAATCCCCAGGTCGCCCGCGGCCCTCAGAGGCGGGTGAGACACCACACGCCGAGGACGAGGGAGATCAACGAGACGAGGCTCGCGACGCCGGCCGATGCGACGGGGTTCACACCCTGGGTCACGGGTCGACGCAGGCGGACGCGCGTCACGGTCCAGGCCAGCAACCCGCCCCCGAACAGGCAGAACACCAGCCCCGCGAAGATCGCCGGTCCGCTCTCCATGGTTCCCTGAACCCCTTCCCCCGGCCGCTGACGCCGGCCCGGGGATGAGGCTGGCACGCGCGAGCGGCGCGCAGGCGAACCGAAGGTGAACGCAGGGACGACGGGGGCGGGTGGGACGGCGGCCGGGTGCGGGCCGACTCCCGGTGAGGGTGTCCGGAACGACTCGAAAGTTGGCGAACCGAACACTCTTCCGAGCACCTGCCGGGTACGTTCCCCGCACCGCGCGCCGCACCACCGGCACCCGCCGCCTCGCTACCGTGCCACGGCACCCGCCGCCTCGCTACCGTGCCACGGCACCCGCCGTCCTCGCGGCCGCGCCCCGTCACCCCACCGGTTCCAGGAACCCCTGTTCCACCAGCAGCCGGATCTGGGCGGGCGTGCGGTCGCGCAGCAGCACCGGGTCCTCGCCGAGGAGCTGGGCGATGGCGTCGAGGATGCGGCCCGCGCTCATCGTGCCGTCGCACACGCCCGCGAAGCCCGCGCCGACCGTGTCCACCCTGGTGGCCCGGCGCATTCCGCGGTTCTGGCGCAGCACCACATGCTCCGGGTCCTCCGCGCCGGGCAGCCCGACCTGCTCCTGCACGACCTCGTCGGCCAACCGGAAGCTCGCCTCGAGCAGGGCCGCGTCGTCGTGCGCACGGAGGTAGTCGAGCCGCTCGAAGTGGGCCCGCACCGTGTCCCCGAGCGGCTGCTCGACCGGATGCGGCCACTCCTCCACCGTGACCGACGGCAGGGCGGCGCCCGACTTGCGCAGGGTGATCCAGCCGAAGCCGACGGCCTTCACGTCGCGCGCCTCGAACTCGTCCAGCCAGGCGTCGTAGCGTGCCTGGTAGTCGGCCGCGTCGCCGCGGTGGTCGCCGGCGTCCCGCAGCCACAGCTCGGCGTACTGAGTGACGTCCTGCACCTCGCGCTGCACGATCCAGGCATCGCACCCGTGAGGCACCCATGACCTGAGCCTGTCCTGCCAGTCCTCCCCCTCGACGTGCTGCCAGTTGGCGAGGAACTGCGCGTACCCGCCTTCACGCAGTCGTTCCCCCGCCTCCTGAACGAGCGTGCGGCACAGATCGTCCCCGCCCATCCCGCCGTCGCGGTAGGTGAGCCGCGCGCCCGGCGAGATCACGAAGGGCGGGTTGGACACGATCAGGTCGTACGTCTCGTCCTCCCGGACCGGTGCGAACAGCGACCCCTCGCGCAGATCGGCGGCCGGGGCCCCGGAGAGGGCCAGGGTGAGCGCGGTGATGTGCAGCGCGCGCGGGTTGACGTCCGTCGCCGTCACGCGCGTGGCGTGCCGGGTGGCGTGCAGCACCTGGATGCCGGAGCCGGTGCCGAGGTCGAGCGCGGAGGCGGCGGGCGTGCGGACGGTGATCCCGGCCAGGGTCATGGACGCCCCGCCGACGCCGAGGACGACTCCCTCCTCCCGGCTGCCGATGCCGCCGGCGCCGCCGACCGCGCACCCCAGGTCGGACACGATGAACCAGTCCTCACCCGCGGGCCCGCCGTACGGCCGTACGTCCACGGTCGCGGCGAGCTCGTCCGCGCCGACGCGCGCCAGCCACCCGTCCTCCAGGCAGGCGTCGACCGGCAGGACGTCCGCCACGCGCGCGCGGGGCACGGGCTGCTGCAACAGGAACAGCCGTACGAGCGTCTCCAGCGGCGTGTCCCCGCGAGTCGCCCGGAACGCGGGCACGGTCTCGCTGCGGGCCAGCGCCGCGTACGCGGGAGCGCCGAGCAGTTCGAGCAGGCCGTCGGCGGTGAAGGAGGCTCCGAGCAGCGCGTCGCGGAGACGGGCGGCGGTGTCGGAGCGGCCGGGCGAAGGGGCCGAGGGGGACAGGGGCAGGGGCGGCAGACCGGTGTTACTCACACCCTCCATTGTGGCCGCCGCCCTCGCCCCACGCGTGCCGTGCCCCCCCCACGGCCGCCGTGACCACCGTGCCCGCCGTGACGGCCTCGGCTGCCGCGCCGTCAGTTCTGCGCGGCCTGCCCCGGAGCGGTGGCCGTCTTGCAGCTGGGCTGGCGGGCCATCGCCTTGCCGACCTCGCCCTCCTCCAGTGTCTTGAGGGCGTTGTTGCCGCTCTTGCTGAGCTTGTCCAGCTCGGTGGCGATGTCCTTGAGGCCGTCGGCGAACTTCGCCTGGTCGTCCGTGTCGAGCTCGTCGACCTGCTTCTTCAGGGAGGCGTACGACGCGGAGATGCCGTTGAGCTCCTTGACCGCGTCCGTCTGCTTCTTCTCGCCGTTCTCGACGTCCGGGGCCCCCGCCTTGTTCACGGCCGCGCCGATCGCCTTGTAGGCGTCGGACATGTCCTGGAAGGCCTTCGAGTCGGTCTTCTGGACATCCTCCGGCGTGCTGTTGTCCGAGGTCTCCTTCTGGATCGCGGCGTTGGCGGCCGCGATCTTCTTCGCCTGCGGCTGCACCGCGTCACAGACCTGGTTCGCCCAGGAATCCAGCTTCTCGTTGCTGTCGTCGCCGCCGCATCCCGTCAGCGCCAGTACCAGTACCGCACCGCCGGACAGTGCGGCCGCGAGCTTCTTGTTCACCGGATTGGCCCCTTCCTTGGCTCCCGGCCCCGGAACATACACGCCAGATGGGCGACATCCCCCCGCCGAACGTCCGCCAAGACAATTTTTGAAGCCATTTGCACCAAGCGAGAGAAGGCTCACGGCGAGGGGGCGCGCACCACACGGCGCGGGCGGGCGACGCGTCAACTCGCGCCGCCCGCCCGCGCCTTGAGCAGGCCTTCGGTGACTGGACCTACGAAACCACCGCCGGGTCGACCGACTTGTGATCAGGTTCGGAGTTGCCTTCGTCACCCATGGCGATACCGCGCCGTTTGGACACGTACACCGAACCGACGATCACGGCCAGCGCCAGGACCGCGATCAGTATCCGTACGGCGACGCTCTTGTCCGCGCCGTAGGAGAACTGGATGACCGCGGGCGCGATGAGCAGCGCCACCAGGTTCATCACCTTCAGCAGGGGGTTGATGGCCGGCCCCGCGGTGTCCTTGAAGGGGTCGCCGACGGTGTCACCGATGACGGTGGCCTCGTGGGCCTCGCTGCCCTTGCCGCCGTGGTGGCCGTCCTCGACGAGCTTCTTCGCGTTGTCCCACGCGCCACCGGAGTTGGCGAGGAACACCGCCATCAGCGTGCCCGCGCCGATCGCGCCCGCGAGGAAGGCGCCGAGCGCCCCGACACCGAGCGTGAACCCGATGAAGATGGGTGCCATCACGGCCAGCAGACCGGGTGTGGCGAGTTCGCGCAGGGCGTCCCTGGTGCAGATGTCGACGACCTTGCCGTACTCCGGTTTCTCGCTGTAATCCATGATCCCGGGCTTCTCGCGGAACTGTCGCCGCACCTCGAAGACCACCGAACCCGCCGACCGCGAGACCGCGTTGATCGCCAACCCCGAGAAGAGGAAGACGACCGCCGCGCCCGCGATGAGCCCGACGAGGTTGTTGGGCTGCGAGATGTCCATCATCAGGCTCATCGGCGCGCCCTCGCCGCTGAGCCGTTCGCCCACGTCTCTCGCGCCGGTGGTGATGGCATCACGGTACGAGCCGAACAGCGCCGCCGCCGCGAGCACGGCCGTGGCGATGGCGATGCCCTTGGTGATGGCCTTGGTGGTGTTGCCGACGGCGTCCAGGTCGGTGAGCACCTGGGCGCCCGCGCCCTCGACGTCGCCGGACATCTCGGCGATGCCCTGCGCGTTGTCGGAGACCGGTCCGAAGGTGTCCATCGCGACGATCACACCGACCGTGGTGAGCAGGCCGGTGCCGGCCAGCGCCACCGCGAACAGCGCCAGCATGATCGACGTGCCGCCGAGCAGGAAGGCCCCGTACACGCCCAGGCCGATCAACAGGGCGGTGTAGACGGCCGATTCGAGGCCGAGGGAGATACCGGCGAGGACGACGGTGGCCGGGCCGGTGAGCGAGGTCTTGCCGATGTCCTTGACGGGACGCCGGGTGGTCTCGGTGAAGTAACCGGTGAGCTGCTGGATCAGGGCGGCGAGCACGATGCCGATGGCCACCGCGACGAGTGCGAGGATCCGCGGGTCGCCGTCCATGCCCTGGATCGCCTCGTCGGTGACGCCGTCGAGGTCGGCGTACGACGACGGCAGATAGGTGAACACGGCGATCGCGACCAGGACGAGGGAGATCATCGCGGAGATGAAGAACCCGCGGTTGATCGCGCTCATGCCGCTGCGGTCGGCGCGTCTCGGAGCCACCGCGAAGATGCCGACCATCGCGGTGAGGACGCCGATCGCGGGCACCAGCAGCGGGAAGGCCAGCCCGGCGTCGCCGAAGGCGGCCGAGCCCAGGATCAGCGCGGCCACCAGCGTCACGGCGTACGACTCGAACAGATCGGCCGCCATGCCCGCACAGTCGCCGACGTTGTCGCCCACGTTGTCGGCGATGGTCGCGGCATTGCGCGGATCGTCCTCCGGAATGCCCTTCTCGACCTTGCCGACCAGGTCGGCACCGACGTCGGCGGCCTTGGTGAAGATGCCGCCGCCGACACGCATGAACATCGCGATCAGCGCGGCCCCGAGCCCGAATCCCTCGAGCACCTTCGGCGCGTCGGCCGCGTACACGAGCACCACGCAGGTGGCGCCCAGCAGGCCGAGCCCGACGGTGAACATGCCGACCACGCCGCCCGTGCGAAAAGCGATCTTCATCGCTTTGTGCGAGACGGCGGTGAGATCCCTTTCCGGCTCGCCCTGAGCCGGTGTGGCCTCGCGGGCCGCCGCGGCGACTCTCACGTTGGTGCGCACTGCGAGCCACATACCGATGTATCCGGTGGCCGCCGAGAACGCCGCTCCGATCAAGAAGAACACCGATCGTCCGGCACGCTGATTCCAGTCGTCCGCGGGCAGCAGCATGAGCAGGAAGAACACGACGACGGCGAAAACGCCGAGTGTGCGCAGCTGGCGGGCCAGGTAGGCGTTCGCGCCCTCTTGGACCGCTGCGGCGATCTTCTTCATGCTGTCGGTGCCCTCGCCGGCCGCGAGTACCTGGCGCACCAGGACGCCCGCGACCACCAGTGCCGCCAGTGCCACGACCCCGATGACCACCACGAGCACACGGTTTTCGTCGGTCAGCACGGCTGCTGCGAGAGAGATGGGTTGGCCCGAATGATGTGAGATGGAAAGCCCCGCCATTCGTCCTCCTTGACGCTTGGGCTGAGCTCAAGATGTGGACGGGATTCTAGGTACCCGGAACCTGATCGAAACAGAGCGCGTTAAATGTAAATCGCCGCACATACTCTTCACGCCATGATCACCTGTAATGCCTCTGGAGCATTCACCGATCACCCGATGGATCGTGAATGAATTCACGCGGTGAACCGCACGGGAACGGCGGAACAGAAACCACAGTAAGCGCGGGCGGTGACACCCGCACATGCCGAAGGGCCCCACGGGTGAGGCCCTTCGGGAAAGAAGTCGCTGTTCGGGTGACTCGGGTCGGGCAGCCGGGTGACCGGCCGCGGCAAGCGGTCGGGCGGGTCAGCCGTGGAAGGTGGCCGGCGGCGTGGTGGACCACCTCATGCGGATCGTCCCGCCGTGCTCCCCGGAACTGACCTCGACGTCGTCGACGAGTCCGCTGATGACCGCGAGGCCCATCTCGTCCTCCTCGATCTCGGCCTCGGCGCCTCCCGGCCCGTCGCCGGGCGTCCGCCCGCCGGGAGCCGGATGGGGCGCCTCATCACCGACCTCGATGGAGAACTGCTTCTCCTCCTCGGTCAGCAGCACCTTCACGGGGGCCGGGATTCCACCGTTCTGGTGGAGTCCGACGGCCCGGGTGCACGCCTCCCCGACGGCGAGCCGGACCTCGTCGAGGACCGTCTCGTCCACTCCGGCCCTGCGCGCCACCGCCGCCGCCACCAGCCGGGCGGTCCTGACATGCTCGGGCAGCGCGCTGAAGCGGAGCTCAACGGTGGCCATGCATCCCCCTCGCAGACTTCGGGCGTGCGGTGGAGAGGCCGGGCTGTCGAAGAGCCCGGTCCTCCTGGTACTTCACTGCTCTGCCCGGACGCGGACGCCCGGACCCGATGATCAGTCGGTGGCCGCCACCGCTTCCTCGACCGAGGTGTGGATCGGGAACACCTTGGTGAGGCCGGTGATACGGAAGATCTTGAGAATGCGCTCCTGGTTGCAGACCAGGCGGAGCGAGCCCTCATGGGCACGCACCCGCTTCAGGCCGCCCACCAGCACGCCGAGTCCGGTTGAATCGAGGAAGTCCACACCCTCCATGTCGACGACAAGGTGGAAACTGCCGTCATTCACCAGCTCGACCAGCTGCTCGCGCAGCTTGGGCGCGGTATATACGTCGATTTCGCCACCGACCCTGACGATCGTGCGATCGCCCATGGTCTCGGTCGACAGGGACAGGTCCACGGATCCTCCAGCACCTAGCTATCGAGCGGTCGCCCTTGGGGCATCTCGGCTCAGCCCCCGGGACGGTTCGCCAGCCGCGATGGCATTCAATCACTTACCGGCAGGCGTGCACGACGCCTTGGTCCCATTGTCCGTCATGCCGGTGACACACTCGGTGCCGATGGCCAAGAATCTCCGACCCGATCGGCCCCTGACGGACAGCGCTTCCCAGCCTGCGCCGGGGGCGCTCCTGTCCCGGCTCGCCACCGGGCCGAGCCGGGCTTCGCGCATCACACATACGGAGCACTTGCCCCCGCGAGCGGGTCGTCATGCCCTCTGGCCGGACCGGATTCGCCCGGAGGTGCTCGCCGCCGTGCGGGCGGCGGGCATCGACCGCCCCTGGGCCCACCAGGCACGGGCCGCCGAGCACGCCCTGGACGGCGAGTCGGTCGTGGTCGCCACCGGTACCGCCTCCGGAAAGTCCCTGGCGTACCTCGCGCCCGTCCTGTCGGCACTCCTGGACGGCTCCGAGGCCCCGAACGGCCGGGGCGCGACCGCCCTCTACCTCGCCCCCACCAAGGCCCTCGCGGCCGACCAGTGCCGCGCCGTGAAGGAACTTTCACAACCTCTGGGCCATTCGGTGCGCGCGGCGGTCCACGACGGCGACACGCCGTTCGAGGAACGCGAGTGGATCCGCCAGTACGCCAACTACGTGCTGACCAACCCCGACATGCTGCACCGGGCCGTGCTCCCGTCCCATCCGCGCTGGTCCTCCTTCCTGAAGTCGCTGAAGTACGTCGTCATCGACGAGTGCCACACCTACCGGGGCGTCTTCGGCTCGCACGTCGCCCAAGTGCTGCGCCGGCTGCGCCGCCTCTGTGCGCGCTACGGCTCCTCGCCCGTCTTCCTGCTGGCCTCCGCGACCGCCGCCGAGCCCGCGGTCGCCGCCCGTCGGCTCACCGGACTGCCGGTGGTCGAGGTCGCCGACGACGCCTCACCCCGCGGTGAACTGGTGTTCGCCCTCTGGGAGCCCCCGCTGACCGAGCTGCACGGCGAGAGGGGCGCCCCCGTCCGCCGTACGGCCACCGCCGAGGCCGCCGACCTGCTGACCGACCTCACCGTGCAGGGCGTCCGCTCGGTCACCTTCGTGCGCTCCCGGCGCGGCGCCGAGCTCGTCGCGGTGATCGCGCAGGAGCGCCTCGCCGAAGTGGCATCAGCGGCCGGCGCCGCGGGCGACCGCTCACTGGCCCGGCGTGTGGCTGCCTACCGGGGCGGCTATCTCCCCGAGGAGCGCCGTGCCCTCGAACGTGCCCTGCACTCCGGCGAACTCCTCGGACTCGCCGCGACGAACGCCCTGGAACTCGGCGTGGACATCTCCGGCCTGGACGCCGTCGTGATCGCCGGCTATCCGGGCACCCGGGCGTCCCTGTGGCAGCAGGCCGGCCGCGCGGGACGCTCCGGGCAGGGTGCCCTCGCCGTCCTGGTCGCCCGCGACGACCCCCTGGACACCTTCCTCGTCCACCATCCCGAAGCCCTGTTCGACCGGCCCGTGGAATCCACCGTCCTCGATCCCGACAACCCCTACGTACTCGCCCCGCACCTGTGCGCGGCGGCCGAGGAGCTGCCCCTGACGGACGAGGACCTGGAACTGTTCGGACCGGCCACCGGGGAACTCCTGCCGCAACTGGAGGCCGCGAAGCTGCTCCGCCGCCGGACGAAGGCCTGGCACTGGACCCGCCGGGAGCGGGCCGCCGACCTGACCGACATCCGTGGGGAGGGCGGCCGACCGGTCCAGGTCGTCGAGTCCGGCACCGGACGACTGCTCGGCACGGTGGACGCGAGCGCCGCGCACACGGCCGTCCACGAGGGCGCGGTCCACCTCCACCAGGGCCGCACGTACCTCGTCCGCTCCCTCGACCTGGACGACTCCGTCGCCCTGGTCGAGCAGGCCGCTCCGTCCTACACGACGGTCGCCCGCGACACGACGTCCATCTCCGTGCTGGAGACGGACACCGAGATCCCGTGGGGTGACGGCCGCCTGTGCTTCGGCTCCGTCGAGGTCACCAACCAAGTGGTCTCCTTCCTGCGCCGCCGGGTCGTCACCGGCGAGGTACTGGGCGAGACGAAACTCGACCTGCCGCCTCGTACGCTGCGCACCCGCGCGGTGTGGTGGACGGTCACCGAGGACCAACTGGACCGGGCCAGGATCAACCCGGAGATCCTCGGCGGTGCCCTGCACGCCGCCGAGCACGCGTCGATCGGCATGCTGCCCCTCTTCGCGACCTGCGACCGCTGGGACATCGGCGGTGTCTCCGTCCCCCTGCACCCCGACACCCTGCTGCCCACCGTCTTCGTCTACGACGGGCATCCGGGCGGGGCGGGTTTCGCGGAGCGCGCCTTCCACACCGCCGGCGACTGGCTCACCGCCACCCGGCGGGCCATCGCGTCCTGCGAGTGCGAGGCCGGGTGCCCCTCCTGCATCCAGTCCCCCAAGTGCGGCAACGGCAACGACCCTCTGCACAAGCGGGGTGCGGTACGGCTGCTCACGGTGCTGCTGGAGGGGGCCCCGGCACCGGCGGGGGAATCGCCGGCGGAGGAGGCGGACCGGCAGGCCCCGCCCGTGCCCTGACCTCCGCCGCGAACGGCTCTCGTCCCGAGGCCACCGACACGTCCGAGACCTCGCCGTCGACCGCGCACCGCACGAGGCGGGTGTTCTGCGCCCGCGCCACCCGGTCGGCCCGTGCGCAGGCCGCCGCCTCGCCGTCCATCCACCGGTCCGCCGCCGCCAGCGCGGCGAGGTCCGCGCCCCCGGCCGCCCGATGCCGGACCACGACGGCCTGGCCGAGGGCGAGGACGACGCCGAAGACGACACACAGCACGGCGATCACCCCGACGCTCCAGACGGTCGCGGACCCGCGGTCACGTCCGCGGCCGCCGCCAGGGAGCCGGCCGTTCGACCACCGGCGCCGGTCACGGAATCCTCCGCTCTTCATGTGCCCGCCCCCACCGGCTCCTCCACGGCGGCCACCGCCTCCTCCCGTACGTCGAAGGGCAGCCCGCGCAGCACCGGGGGCCTGGCCACGACGACCACACGGACCCTCGCCGCCTCCCGGCGCACGGTGACCTCCGCCCCGGACGGCGCCGCCCGGCGGGCCACCTCGACGACCGCGCCGGGGGGATCCTGCCGGGCCGCCGCACGGGCGCCCGTGCGGGCCGCGTCCACGCACTGGATCCGCACCGCCACCACCAGCAGCCCCCACACCAGCGTCATCGCGAACATCACCAGCACAGGCAGCACCATCGCCGTCTCCGCCGTCACAAACCCCCGGTCCGCACGACGCGCACGGGGACCATCGCCCGTCCGACGCTCACATCCGGCCATCGAGCGCCTGCTCCACGATCCTCGTCAGCGCCGCGTCGACCGGGCCGCTCGTCACCACCTTGTAGAGCACCACGGCGAACGCCACCGCCGCCACGATGCCCATCGCGTACTCGGAAGTGACCATTCCGGTGTCCCTCCGTGCCGCCCGCATCCCGCACACCAGGGCACGCAGCCGTGCCCGTACCACCTGATACATCCCAACTCCCCTACAGATCCCCTACAGAAAAGCCCTGTTGAAACCACTCGGCTGTCCGTCCACTCACCGCCCCGGCGACTCACCCCCTCCCAGCACCCCGCCGGCGAGCCCGATCACCACGGGCAGCACGCCGACCGCGATGAAGGCGGGCAGAAAGCACAGCCCCACGGGTGCGGTGACCATGACGGCCGCCCGCCGCGCCCGTGCCGTCGCCGCACGTGCCCACTGCGCACGGGACTCCGCGGCGAACCGGGTGACGGGCGCGGCCATGGGAAGCCCGGACACGTCGGCCCGTTCCAGCAGCCGGGCCAGAGCGGCGGCTCCCGGCACGGAGGCCAGCCGCCGCCAGGCCACACCCGGTTCACCACCGAGCCGTACCTCTGCCGCGCCCCGCGCCAGCGCGTCCCCGACCGGTCCGCCCAGGGCCTCACCGACAGCCTGCGCGGCCGGTACCGGACCGGCGCCCGCCGCGATGCAGGCAGCCAGCAGATCGGCGGCGAGGGGTAGTTGCCGTGCCGCACCGGCCGCCTCGCGCTCCCGCACGTGCGCTCCGGCAGCCGTCTGCCGCAGTCGCCACCGCCACAGTCCGACGGCGCAGGCCAACCCCACCAACACTCCGGTGAGACCGCCCACCAGCGCCCATCCCGCGCACGCCACGCCCACCGGGGGCAACCAACGCCGTGCGGCTCCCGGCACGGCGAGGCGCGGCCGGGCGGCCGGCGACTCCACGGCCGTCATCCCGGCCAGCCTTCGTCGCACCCTGTGCTCACACCGCGTCCGGCGCAGCCACCAGACCGGCCAGCCGATCACCAGCGCCGTCCCCACGAAAACCCCCAGCCTGTGGACGAACTCGCCGCTCATCGCGATGCCTCCTCGGCTCCCCGCATGATCCGCAGCACCCACCACAGCCCCAGACCCTCCAGGACCCCGCCGGCCACGAGGCAGCCGAACCCCGACGCGGTGTGCAGCAGGATGTGCAGCGGATCGGCCCCGAGGGCCGCGCCGAGTCCGAGCCCCAGGGCCGGGAGCCCGGCGAGCATCACCGCGGTGACACGGGCACCGGCCAGCTGGGCGCGCAGGTCGCCGCGCTGGTCCCGTTCGGCACGCAGCGCCGCTTCCAGCCGGTCGAGTCCGGCCGCGAGCCCCGCACCCTGGTCGACGGCGACCCGCCAGCACGCGGCGAGCCCTCGAAGCCCCTCGGCGCCCGGCTGCCGTGCCGCCGCCGCGAGCCCGTCCGGGACGTCCCCGCCGAACCGCGCCGCCGCCAGTACCGCCGCCTGCGCTTCGCCGAGCCCGCCGGAATCACGCTCGGCCGACGACAGCGCCTCACCCGGCTGCCGCCCGGCACGCACCTCACCGGCGAGCGCCCCGCACAGCGCGATCACCGCGTCGGTCCGGTTCTCCCGGACCCGGCGCTCCCGAGCGGCCAGCCGCACCCGCCGCAGCAACGGCACCCCGGCCGCCCCCGCGACGACCGGCACCACCGACGAACCCAGCAGCGCCAGCACCACTCCGGCGGTCGGCGCCCACCATTCGGCCCGCAGCCGTCCACGGACCCGCCCCCACTCGCGGGCCACCCGGGGCCACCCCGGGGGCCCGCTCCCGCCGGTCCCTCCGCCGGCCAGCAGCAGGCGCGCCCGCCTGGCTCCGGCCCGGCTGCCGCCCAGCAGCCACGCGGCAGCCCCGAGGCACACCGCGGCCGCCCCGACCGACATCCCGGCAGTCCCGCTCACCCTCGTTCCCCTCTCACCCTCGGCCGTTCCCGCTCGCTCACCGTCCGCCGCCTCGCCCCGCTCACCGTCCGCCGCCCCCACTCCCGTTCCGGAGCAACTCCCGCAGCCGCTCCCATCCCGGCTCGTGGGCGAAGGCGTCCGGGCCCCACCGCAGCGCGGGCACCGTCCGCACCAGCCCCGACGGACCCCGTTCCAGCACGTGCACCTCCGCGATCCGCCTCCGCCCGCCCCGGTCGCGTACGAGGTGCAGCACCACGGACAGGACCAACGTGCGCTATAAATCACCTGTGAAGAAAAACCGAGCAAGCCTGTATGTGCGGCTCAGCCGCCAAGCCTCAGACACGAACCTGTCACTCGACGGCATGACTGATGACCTGCGCGAACTGTGCCAGCGCGAGGGACTGGCAGAGGTAGCGCTGCACGTCGATGACGGTCTGTCCGGCGGCTACCGGGACCGACCTGCCTTCGCCGACTGGATAGCCGACGCACGTAGCGGGCGGGCTGACGTACTCCTGACATGGCACGTGGACCGTCTGACCCGCGAGGGTTTGAACGTTGCCGCTCAACTCCTTGACGTAGTCGAAGGAAAGGACCCGCAAACGGGGCGTCTTATCAGCCGTCCGATTCGCCTACTCGATATTAAGGGACTCGACAGCGATCACGGCGAGACGTTCCGAATGCGGTTCGTCCTGCAAGCCGAAATTGCCCGCGCCGAACGGGAACGCATGCGGGAACGCAGTAAGGCAGCGCACAGGCGTCTAGCGCAGGCAGGCCGGTACCGGGGCGGATTCACGCCGTACGGATACAGGGCAGTACCGGCCGAGGACGGTAAGGGGCAGACGCTGGCAATCGAGCCGCGCGAAGCGGAAGCTATCCGCGAATGCGTCGACCGCGTATTGAGTGGGCACACGTTGGGTCGCGTGTCCCGCTGGCTCAATGACCAGGGCCATAAGCCGAGGCGCGCAGCGGAATGGTCCCGCCGGGGTCTGCTGCACGTTCTCACGGGTGACGCCATTCTCGGGCGGGTATCGCGCAGCGGGAAGCCCGTACGGGACGCCGAGGGCGCCATTCTCACCCCGTTCCCAGCCATCGTCACAGAGGCGGAAAGCGCAGCGCTGAAAGCCGCATGCAACCCCGCCGGAAAGCGTCAGACACCTATGGGCCGTCAACCCTCACGGCTGCTGTCCGGTCTGCTGACGTGTTTCAGTTGCGGGGCGACCCTGACAGTCGTTCGACGCAACGGCCGGACAGCCGCTTACCGCTGTATGTCCAGGGGTGTTGGGAAGATCTGTGAGGCGGCTGTCAGTGTGGGAGCGAAAGTCATCGAAGAACACATAACTGCGCGGTATCTGAAGGCAGTTGGCCACATGCGCATGATGCGCGAGCATGTCATCACTGAGGGTGTGGATGAACTCGCAGCGGTAGACGCCGAGATTGCCGACGTAATGGCACAGGTTGCTACGCGCGCCACCCCCGCACTGTTCGAGCGGCTTACGGCATTGCAAGCCAAGCGCGAGGAAATCGACGGAACACCGCCGCAGCAGCGAATCGAGATCGTCGACACCGGACTGACGGTTGCCCAGTGGTGGGAGGACGCACATATCGACGACCGGCGGGATGCACTGACCGAGGCATTCGCGGTGCTGGAGGTGAGCCCCGGTAAGCCCGGTAGCCGCATCTTTGACCCTGCGCGGCTACAGGTTGTGTGGACCTCATAGACGACCCGTAGACGGCCCTGAGGCAGGCCCGGTGGGACCTTTCCCCGCCGGGCCTTTGCCGTGCCCGCAGAAAGCCCCTGAGGGGCTTGAGGGGGGCGAGGCTGCCCCGGGGTCCGTACGGGCCACACGAGGGCGCTGAGGGCTGAGACGCGGATACGGCTACGGGCCACCTGAGAGCGCCCTGAGGGCCCGACGAGGGGGCTGCGGAAGCGGACGGCCGGACGAGGGCCGATAGGCACTCAGGCGGACGAGGGGGCAGCGGTGACGAGGTGGCCGGACCGGTGACGAAACGGCAGTGACGAGCGGGCAGCGCGGGAGGCCGGCTGTCACTGAATTTAGGTAAGGCTTACCTAATAAGTGTCTCATATTCTGAGATTTACCCGAAGTGGTCTAGACCACATCAAGATCAAAGTGACGAATGTCGTCACTCAGTAAGAGGGTCGTCACCACTTTTCAGGAACTCGTCACCCTCTCTGACCTGCGAAAACAGCATAGAGAGTGACGGAGTGGCGATTTTCTCTAGAAATAAGCATCCCTTCTATAGAGCTAATACTCTCTATGGTCGGGATGCCGGAAGTGCCGTCACCACCGTCACTCGTCACTTTTGGCGCTCCCGTTCCCGCTGCCTCGTCCGCAGCGCTCCCGCTGCCCGTGCCCGTGCCACTCGACCTAAAGCCCGTGAGCGCCCCTCTCTGCCCCTCTCAGGTATCCGGGCACACCCTTTGTTCACCTAGCCCGGGAAAGCCCGCCATCGGGGCGCACAGGGGCTTTCTTGGCCCTATCCTCCCGCCTCCCGGGAACGGCTACTCGTCCCCGCCGGAATGCGTGGCCGGCTGAGCGTAACGTTATGACTCTGTTACCTAATTTATTAGCTCAAACGGCCGTTTTAGTCCGTCCACTCGCTAACTGGATAGTGGGAGGGCGTAACCCGTTCTCTGCGTGGGTGCAGCGCATGCCCCGGGGAGAGTTGAGCCTTACAGGTTCCTTTTTCCGGGGCTAGCGTGCACCCCGCATCGCACACACCGGCAACCGTGTGCACCACCAAGCTTGCCCGGTACGGGAGAGACCTAGGTTGCCGCCTAGTAGGTCTTTCCTGTACCGGGCATTTTTCGTTCCTGTAAAGGACCATGCCATGACGCACCCCGTGCCTAAGCCCGTATCGCTTAAGCGCCCCGTTGCTGACGAAATAGAATACGTAATCCGTGCCCTCGTTGCTGCTGTCCGCGAGGACGGGGCAGTCCTTGAGGACGAGGACGGGACCGTTTCCGTTCACCCGGCAATTGGTCACCTCCACAACCTCATGCGGTGCCTGCCCGGTGGCCGTATTGCTCAGCGGCAGGCGGACAAGTGAACTGGACTAAGGACGAGCTGAATCTAGTCTTTGAGTTTCTGCGTGCCCGCACGGTCGATAAGACAGACCACCGGGTCCCCCGTTCGCTGCTAATGGGCCTCATGCGCCGTTGGGCGGAAGGGAACGGCTACTCAGCACGTCCCGATAACCGCACGTGCGTTGCACTTTTCGAGCGTGCCGGGTATGCGGTGGTCCGTGAGCGGGTGGGCAGAAAGACCGTCCAATTCGTTGAGGGCCTTGACCTTGCCCCCAAGGGGGAGGCGGACCGGTGAGCAACCCTTACGCCAATGCTCATAGCGCGGCTAAGCGGGCTTGGGGTCCTGCCTCGTTGCACGCTTGCCTATGGTGCGGGTGTACCGCTTCCCATTGGTCCTACGATCACAGCGACGCGGACGAGGAACGGGACGAGCGTACGGGGTTCCCGTATTCCCGGGACGTGATCCGTTACAACCCTTTGTGCCCCCGGTGCCACCGCCAATATGACGCGGTGTGCCTGCGTGAGGGCCGGATGAGCCCCGCTGATTTCGACCGCCTCAAGTCGGCTGCGTGGGACCGGGTTACGGACGAGCGCAGGGAGTTGGACGCGCGTAGGCGAGACACGCAAATTCGGCTGTTCCTCAAGTTTCACTATCCAGACCTCAGCGGCCCCAACTCCCCGTGAGGGTAGGGCTGTTGGCCACAACTTAATAACATCAGCACCACCACAACAGCACATAGCCGCCGGGCCCGGGGAGTGAGCACCTACTCAAATGAGTAGGTGACCCCAGGGCCTTTCCCATGTCTGAGATAGGGACACATCACGTGACCACCTTTACCGCTGCCAACCTCTCTACCGCCCTTGCCGCCCGTGAGGCCGCTACGGACGAGCTACGGAAGCTGACCGCCCGCGCTAACGGCCGCTCGCTCACTACCGCTGAGCGTGCCCGGGAATCGGTTCTCGTCGAAACGATCCGACACCATGACTCGATTGCCCGGGAGGCTATCGAGAATGGCGCTTCCATCCAGTCGCAGGCTGAGGCGGGGCTGACTTTCCGGACTTCCACCGGTGCAACCAACAGCCGCGATCTCCTGGACGCCACGCTGTTCGGTCGAGAGCTGCGGAACATTGCCCCCGATTCGCACGAGGGCGACGAGTTCGCCAATGTCACCCTTGCCGCTGCTAGCAACGGCAGCAAGCTACTTGGCAAGGTGAATGTCTTCCCATTCGCCGGTTCCAAGGGAATGGTCCCGGTGTCCCCGCGCGCTACCGCTCAGCTAACCGCCCCTGCGGGTGCCCTTGCGGACGGCAATGTCCCGGTGACCGTAGCCCCGTTCGATGTGGTCAAGGTGACCGCCTACACCACCATTGACCGGGACGAGCTACAGGATTACAGCTTTGCTGACCCCGCTATCCAGACTGCCCTAGCGTCCGCTGTTGGTCAGCGAATTGACCACGTCCTCGCTATTGGTGGAACGGACGGCGTGACCACCGTTGAGGGCTTTACCGGTGCGGGTACTGCGACCGCCGCAAATACAGCCGGCACCATCGAAATCGGGGACGTTCGCAACGCCGTTGCGCGTGTTGAGGACGAGGGCGGAAACGCTAACGCGCTCATCATGTCCCCGCTCGGCAAGGCTGCGTTCCTGACCGCTTATGCGGACCGTATCGGTGGTCTTCCCGAGATCATCGCCGTTGGCAAGCTTGGTGATGGCACCGCCGCACTAGACGGTTTCTCGTTCATTGCTGCTGACCTCACCACTGTGGGTGTCGCAATGCGTAAGGACATTGAGGTTTCCTACGTTTTCGAGGAACCCTCGCTTCACGCCCTGGACCGGGTGGCGCTACTGGCCACCGCTCGGGTTGGTGGGGTTTCCCTTGCCAATCCGGGCACTGTGCAGGTTGTTAACGGCAGTGCTGCCTAGTCATGACCGATAGCCAGGATGCGCCCCGGGTGCCTAGTCACCTATGCATGCCGGGGCGCTCTTGCGCTGAGTGTCGTGAATATGAGCGATACCAGCGTGAGCACAACGACGACGAGGCGCGGGAAATTCTCGACGAGCGCTCAGCGCGCAAGGGTTGGGGCGGTAAGTGGCCGTGTTACTACGGCCGTTGCGGTACGACCGGTGAACCGTCCAGCATTCTGCACGACCCTGCGGACCTCGTACTCATCATCGCTGAGCGTGCCACCCGTTACCGCGTCCGCCTCAGGTCCATTGGCGATACGGGACGGGCGACCGTTTGCCGCCCTTGCCACGAGCGCATGAGACAAAGGATTTGGTTTGATGACTAGCTTTCGTTCCCTCGTCTCTCGCGTTCGCTTTCAATCGTTCGATCCTGCGGCGGACCCAACCCTTAACGAGCTAGCTAAGCGTGCCGTGACCTTTGCCGCCAACGGCCACCTAGTCCGCTGCAATCACTGCGGCGGTCACGGTCCCGTTAACGGTGTGGCAGTTCTTTTTGTGCAGCCTCTCAACGAGGGTGGGCAGCGGGATCTAGACAATGCCGCTGCGTGGTGTGTGGGGTGTGTTCGAGAGTCCGGGCGGACCGATTACCTGATTGTATCCCGGGTCCCGGTTGAGCGGCCCAAGACTCCAATATCTGTCATCGAATGCTAGGGGACACCATGACCGACGAACACGTTACCCGTGCCCTCAGTGTCATAGAGCGGCACGCAATTTGCCCGCGTGATACGAACGAGCGAACCGCGCTGTTTCACGCGCTACACCTACTGCGCAAGCTGGGTAGTCAGCGCAACGAGGACGAGGACTAAGCACCTACTCATTTGAGTAGGTGGGGGTACCCCCTCCCTTGAGGGGAGGGGGGTGTTTCGGGGGGAGGGGGTGTAATCCCTCTGCCCCCTGGTATGGATTGGGGGGTGTCCTCATGGCACTACGCATGCGCTGCCTTGACTGCCGCGCGTTTGCCGAGCCTGGATATAGCAGGTGTGCCGAGCATGACCGCGAGAGACGCGCCGAGAAACGGCAGGGCCGCACCGGGCCAAGCCTTGTGCTGCGTAAGCGGCTCAACGCAAAGGGCTACTCACACTGTCGGGAATGCGGTAAGGACTTCCCCGCTGCACTGCTGAGGGTCGACCACGTGGTGCCCCTCGTCGACGGTGGCAAAGATGAGTGGTCAAACCTCTCTATCGTCTGCACCAATTGCCATAACAAGAAGTCAGCGCGTGAGGCACGCGAACGATCCGGACGGTAGGGGTATCTGGGTCGGAAGTTGGGCCGAAACGATGTCCTGGCGATCCCGCCTAGCTCGGAAAACGCACGCGTGACGCCCTGGTCCCCCGGGGCTGTCCGCCACCTCGTCCACCTCGTCACGCCACCCGACAGGAAGTCCACCCATGCCAATAAGCAAGTGCCAGCACGCCCCCTGCGGCAAGCCGTTCCCGCCGGGCAGCGATAGACGTAAGCGGTTCTGTGATGACCGGTGCCGTAAAGCCCACAATCGCGCCGTGAGGGCCGCTGAGGGTGCACCCCTAGCCCTCGTTCACCCAATCTCGCCTAAGGCGGGAGAGGGGCACTCAAACCCTTTGGCTGAGGACGTCGTGAGCCTTTGGGAAGCGTTCGTAACCACCCTCAAGACCGATGGCCTAATGGTCACCGGTTCAGCCGGCACACCGGTAAGTCACCCGCTGTTGCGCCATTTTTCGGCCCTGTATGGCGCTGCCAAGGATGCCCTAGGCGCTGCCCCCGGGGACGAGGACGAGGACGAGCTTTCCAAGCTCATGGCAGCGGCACGCAAACGCATTGACGCAATCAACAACGAGGAAGCGGCACGCTATGGCGGATGAGTACATTGCAGACCTCGTGTGCATCGTGGTCCGCTCCGGTGGGGACCCCATGGGCCATGAGCTATGGCCCGTGTTTGAGGCTTGGTTTATGGACGTGCACGGCCGTTTCCCGGTTGCCGCTGACTTGTATAACGCTGCCACTTGTCCGTGCCACTACTGAGGCACCTACTCATTTGAGTAGGTGGCCACGCTCGTTGGTCGGTACCCGCTGAAACCCTCAACATCCTTGCCCCTGTGGCTTGTTGGCTCACGCTGACAGGCTGCGGGGGCTTTCTGCGTTTGGGGGGTCCGGGAGGTGGGGGCTCCCTGCACATGTCCGTTTCGTCGCATTGCCAGTCGAGATCAAATGATCTTGCTAGATCTCTTGACTTTATCAATCCTGTGTGATCAGTCAGTTTTTAACGTTCACTCAGATTCATTGACAAACGCAGATCTGACGGAATTGAAGATTTACAATCACTTTGCTTTAGGGATTGTCCGGTTCGGCCGGCAGGGGTCACTAAAGCTCTGACCTGCATGTTTGGCAAAGAGCCACACTTGTGCATCTAGCGTACGCGTGCTTCGCGGAGCAAAGTTGACTCAGCCACCCGACAGTGATAATGGATCACTCTCCGCTGAGGATGCGAGGCGATATGTTACCGTGCGTGAGTATCGAGTTTATTAACGACGAAACGGACATTAGCCACTCCCGCCCTCGTCGCCGTCCCGCCTCGCTGCGGGCCCCCTAGGTGCTATCCGCCCTCGTGTTCGCCTAGCCCTCGTCTGCCTCGTCCTCACCCGCCCGTGGGTAGCGCGCGGCTCCATAGTTCCTCGGCATGTTCGGTGAACCGATCGAACATTCCCCCGTCCCCATGCTTGCGCAGATGCAACAGCGGGGAGTCGTGGCCGACGAGACGCGCCAAATGTGGCGTGACTAGTGCTTCACTGTCGAACCGGAACACAGACAGGCTCACGTGATTGATTGCGTCCAGCGGGACCGAGAATCGCGCTTCCACGTTGCCCAGCGGGCCGAGGCGTTCGAGATGTTCCAACGTGACCCGAATGCGCGTGGAGACGGACAGCGCCACATCCTCGATTTCCTCGCGCTGTCTGGTCACTTCTCCGGCAGGGTCCCCGAGTAGGAACCGGACCCGGCATCCTGATTCCGCTTTCCGGCGCAGAGTTTCGGTGAAATGCGGAACCTGAGTCCAGAAAAAATAGTTCGTATACCCAGCGAAGAAAAGTTCATCGGTCGCCGACTCGACTAGCTCAGTCCAAACCGTCGACGGGCACGCGGACCGGTAGGGGTAGCTGTGCACCAATTCCCGGTCATTCCCTGTCTTGACCCTTTCCTGCACAAGCTTTGGCCAAAGCATTTCCTCATCTACTCCCAGTGCTCGGCAGGCGTCCGCTCGGTTTCTCGCGTGCGGGGTGAGTTCCGCATTGCCCAACCATCGTTCCACTTGCTTAGTGGATACCCCCACCCGGTATGCCAACTGACGTGGCGTCAGCCTGGCGTCATCCATGGCGGACCTCAACGCGGCGTTCACTGTCAACCCCCCTGCACCGTCCTTTTGGGCCGTCTCTAACCCTAGTCAGGAGAGGGTCCAAGTGTCCCTAGTTCGATGGGGGAAACGTCCGGCGGGGTGGCTCACGATCAGCGCATGAGCGAGCCGACTAGGTACAGCACATCCCCGGTTGAACTCCCATTGCAGGAACCGATGTTGGAGCCAACGCCCGTTCAAGGCTGCGCCGGATGCGCCGAGTTGGCGAACGTGCGCGACCGCGCCCGCGCTGGCGATGACCAGACAACCGTGACCGACTGCAACGTGCTCATGGCCCGGCACCCCAAGGGGCACCAGTGATCACCCCGGACGACGTGGGCCAGCGGGTGAGGGACGGCGCGGGAAGGGTCGGCATCCTGCGTGACGTCATCGAGGATTGGGAGGACCCGGCCGACCTACCGGGGGAACGTCCTAAGCGGCCCACGGCGTTCCTGCGGCCGGTGGGTGGGGGTCGGGAGTGGACGGCCCGGCCGGACAGTGTGGAGCGCATCTGAATACTGCATCTACGCAGGTCAGACAGGGCGCATACGCCGTGCGAGACACCTTGGCTCACAGGTGCGTTAGACAGGTCGACCGACAGGGCGGCCGCCAGTTGGCTGTGCAGCGCGAACCGGTCGAGCCCGGCCGCCGTGCCGAGCGCCTCCAGCCGGGCGGGCACGTCCGCGGCGGCATTGGCGTGGACTGTCCCCGAGCCTTCGTGTCCCGTGTTGAGGGCGGCCAGGAGGTGGACCACCTCGGGGCCGCGCACCTCCCCCACGACCAACCGGTCCGGCCGCATCCGCAGTGCCTGGCGCACCAGGTCCTCGAGCGTGACGAGTCCGGCACCTTCCTGGTTCGCGGGCCTGCTTTCCAGGCGTACGACGTGTGGATGGTCGGGCCGCAGTTCGGCCGAGTCCTCGGCGAGGACGATCCGCTCGTCCGGCCCGACCAGCCCCAGCAGAGCGCTGAGCAGGGTCGTCTTCCCGGTACCGGTACCGCCGCTGACCAGGAAGGACAGTCGCGCGTCAAGCAGTGCGCGCAGGATCCGGTCGCCGCCCGGTGGCACCGTTCCCGCCGCCGTCAGTTCGTCCAGGGTGAAGGCGCGGGGCCGTACGACCCGCAGCGACAGGCAGGTGCAGCCGACGGCCACCGGGGGGAGCACCGCGTGGAGCCGTGTCCCGTCGGGCAGCCGCGCGTCCACCCACGGCCGGGCGTCGTCCAGGCGCCGGCCGGCCACGGCGGCGAGCCGCTGGGCGAGCCGCCGTACGGCGACCGCGTCCGGGAAGGAGACGCGGGTGAGCTCCAGCCCGCCGCCGCGGTCCACCCAGACCCGGTCCGGTGCCGACACGAGCACATCGGTCACCGACCGGTCGGCGAGGAGCGGATCCAGCGGACCGCTGCCGATCAGCTCGGACCGCAGGTGTTCGGCGGCCCCCAGCACTTCGGCGTCGCCGAGGACTCGCCCCTGCTCCCTCAGTGCCTGCGCCACCCGCGCGGGCGTCGGCTCGGAGCCGCTCTCCGCGAGCCACCGCCGTACCCCGTCGAGCAGGCCTGGCGGCGCCCCCGAGCCGCCCACCGGTGTGCCGGACGCCCCTCCCCTCATCGGCGCCCCGACCGAGGCCACGCCCCGCAGGCCCGTCGGCGGCGCACCGTGTGTTCCGTCGAGGGCCGCGCCCTCCGGGCCGCCCATCGGCACGCGACGCGGCCTCTCCGCTCTCTTGGTGCTCCTGGTGCTCCTGATGCTCATGCCGCCCTCGCCTCCACCAGCGCCCGCTCCCAGAACTCCTTGCAGAAGCGGGCCAGCGGGCCCCGGCCGGATGCCGCAGGTGGTTGTCCCGACCCGGACGGACGCTGCAGGGCGGGCTCGACGGGTACGTCGCCGGCGAGGGGCAGTCCGAGCAGCCGGGCGACCTCCCGGTCGTCGAGGCCGGGCATGTACGGGCCGCGCACCGCCACTCGCAGGTCGCGCAGGACCATGCCGACGGCGGAGGCGACCCGTCCGGCCGCCGCGACGGCGCGCAGCTCGGCGGGGACGACCAGGAGCCCGAGGTCGAGCTGCGCGAGGGCCTCGGCCACCCCGCTGTCGACGCGGCGGGGCAGGTCGACCACGACCGTGCCGCCCCCGCGCCGGGCCGCGGCGAGCACCGCCCGTACGGCCTGGGGCGGTACGGCGACGCAGTCGCCCCGGTCCCAGCTGAGCACCCGCAGCGAGTGCAGTTCGGGCAGCGACTCCTCCAGCGCACCACCCCCGACCCGCCCCCGTGAGGCGGCGAACGCAGGCCAGCGCAGCCCTTCCGCCGTTTCTCCTCCGAGGACCACGTCGAGTCCGCCGCCCAGCGGATCCGCGTCCACCAGGAGGGTGCGCAGTCCCTCCCGCGCCGAGGTGACGGCGAGCGCGCATGCCAGGGTGGAGGCCCCGGCCCCGCCCCGGCCGCCGAGGACGCCGACGGTCAGGGCCGGCCGTCCGACGCCCTCGGCCACGTCGGCGATACGGTCGACCAGCCACTGCTCGCCGTCGGGCAGCATCAGCACATGGTCGGCGCCGATCTCCACGGCCCTGCGCCAGACCCCCGAGTCGTCCTGGTCGCGGCCGACCAGCACCACTCCTCGTCTGCGCGCGGCACCGCGTACACGCCGAGCGGCGTCGTCGCCGACGAGGACGAGCGGCGCGGCCTCCCAGCTGCCCCTCGACTCCGGAACTCCGTGGTGGACCTCCGGGGTGGCGCCGGCCGCGGCGCACAGACGCAGCAGATCGTCGAGAAGTCCGGGGTCCTCGGTGACGATCAGTGGTCCGCCCTGCCTGCCTCCTCCGGCGGCGGGCGGTGGATCGTGTGTGACAGTTCCTGCCATTTTCGTCCCCCTTCGCTACATCGCGCGGAGCCCCTGCGACCCCGCGATTCCCAAACGTGTGAAGAACCGGCAAGCGGTCTCCATATGAACGGCCGCCAGAAACCGGCCATACGCGACTCGCCGAAACAGAACCGACGATGAACTCGCCGCGAGCGGGACGCGTGGGAATCACGGTGCAGCGATCCGAGAAATCATGTGGATCTTGGTCAAAAACTGTGGACGGACCAACGGTTGTGAATATCTCCGTCACCCATACCGGCGAGCCCGGCACACCCCCGCACGACTCCCGCAGAGCAATCCCGCGACTACGCAGAGTTGAAGATCATGCCCATGCCAAGCATTGACCGGTCTCGGTCGGCCGATCACGCCTCGGCCATGGAGAGAAGAGGAAAAACCCACCCGGACATGCGACGACCCCCGCCGGGGGGGAGAGCGGGGGTCGTCCCCACGGCCGACTCGGGGGGGGGGAGGAGTCGGACCGGGTTAGCACGGTCGCGAACGATCCGTGACTTCCATGGTGTACCCGAGAGGCCTCTCAGGCAAACCCACGCGCCACACCTTACGCCGAATGGGCTGCACCTATGCTCAAGGCGTGGAAAACCACTCACTGCCCCGCACAGCCGCCTTCTTCGATCTGGACAAGACGGTCATTGCGAAGTCGAGCACGCTCACGTTCAGCAAGTCGTTCTACCAAGGCGGCCTGATCAACCGCAGGGCGGCCTTGCGCACCGCGTACGCCCAGTTCGTCTTCCTGGCCGGCGGCGCAGACCACGACCAGATGGAACGGATGCGCAAGTACCTGTCCGCGCTGTGCCGCGGCTGGAACGTCCGACAGGTCAAGGAGATCGTCGCAGAGACCCTGCACGACCTGATCGACCCGATCATCTACGACGAGGCCGCCACCCTCATCGAGCAGCACCACACCGCCGGCCGCGACGTGGTGATCGTGTCCACCTCGGGCGCCGAGGTGGTCGAGCCGATCGGCGAGCTGCTCGGCGCGGACCGGGTCGTGGCCACCCGCATGGTCGTGGGCGACGACGGGTGCTTCACCGGGGAGGTGGAGTACTACGCGTACGGCCCGACCAAGGCCGAGGCGATCAGGGAGCTGGCCGAATCCGAGGGCTACGACCTCGCCCGCTGCTACGCCTACAGCGACTCGGCGACCGATCTGCCGATGCTGGAGTCCGTGGGCCACCCGCACGCCGTGAACCCGGACCGGGCACTGCGCCGCGAAGCGGCCGCACGCGAGTGGCCGGTCCTGGACTTCCACCGGCCCGTCCGGCTCAAGCAGCGCCTGCCCGCACTCTCCGTACCTCCTCGCCCGGCCCTCATGGCGGCTGCCGCCATAAGCGCCGCCGCGGCCACCGCGGGCCTGGTCTGGTACGCGAGCCGACGCCGGGCGCCGGCGGCCTGACCGGCCACCCCGCACGACGCACCGACAGGCCGGTTCCCCTTCGCCGGACGGGCGCCCGATTAGCTCGTATTTGAACCTAAAAGTAAAGAAGCGGGTCCAGCACTTCCGCTTGCTTCGAACCTGGAGTACAAAGGACTCAACGGCCCGCGAGACCAAGGACATCCGAGAGGATCCCCTTTAGAACGCATTTGGCCCCACGGACCGAGCATGGCCACAGGGCACCCACGCGACGTCGACCCGTCGATTACGGGCCAGCCGCACCAGGGACGGGCAAATGCTCCCGACCTGATGGGCATATATCGAGGACGCTTGGTAACCAGGTGGACATGCCAGCGGCGGTACGAGTTCTCGTACCGCCGCATCTCTGCGCGCCCGCGGCTACGCCGCCCCGCGCTGCAGCGCCTCGCACACCGCCGTGGACTCGCGTGCCCCCAGTTCGACCGCGCGTCCGCAGTGGGCGATCCAGGAGGCCACGCCCTCGGGGGTGCCCGAGACATAACCCTCCAGAGCGGCCAGATAGGCCTCCTGCCCCAGTTCGGCATGGCCGACCTCGGCCGGGCAGACCGACTTCGGGTCCAGCCCGCTGCCGACCAGCACGATGCGTTCGGCCGTACGCGCGAGAAGGCCGTTGTGGGAGGTGAAGGGGCGTAGTGCGAGCAGTTCACCGTGGACGACGGCGGCAGTCACCAGCGCCGGGGCGGAACTGCCCGCGATGATCAGTTCCGACAGGCCCTCCAGCCGGCCGTGTGCCTCCGCCGCGGCGGGCAGCGGAAGCCCGATCAAGGGCTCGTCGACCGGCTCGCCCTCCTTCCGCGGACGCCCCACCTGGTCGGCCTGGTCGGCCGCCGCGACCAGATGCAGCCGGGCGAGTACCCTCAACGGCGACTGGCGCCAGATGGACAGCAGTTGCCCCGCCTCGGCGGACAGCCGCAGGGCCGCACCCATCGTGCGCGCCTCGTCGCCGCTGCCGAAGTCGCTGCGCCGACGCACCTCTTCCAGGGCCCAGTCCGCCCCGGACAGCGCCGCCGAGCCACGGGCGCCGCGCAGGGCCGCCTCGGAGGTGATCTCGTTGCTGCGCCGCCGCATGACCCGGTGCTTGTAGACCCGGTCCACGGCCTTGCGGACGGATTCCACGGAGTCGGACACACCGGGCAGCGAGCCCAGGGCCGCAAGGGGGTCCCCACTGCTCGAACTCTTCCGAGAGCTCGGGGGAGGATCGGCGGTCGCGCCTGTCGTACTCATGAGTACGACATTACGCACCCTGGGCGCCCGCCCTGCGCAAGAGTGGCCTTCCTCACTCCGGACCGCCGCCGGATCCGCGGTGAAGTCCGCCCGCTCACCCCTTCGCCGCGGGCGCCCCGGGCACACCCTTGGGGGCCGGGGCGGGGGCGCTGGCCAGGAAGGACTTCCAGCCCTGCTTCGGGGCCTCGCCCACGGTCAGGGTGCGCAGTTTCGCCAGGGTCTTGGGGTCCTGGACATCCAGCCAGTCCACGAGCTGCCGGAAGGAGACACAGCGCACGTCGGATTTGGTGCACACCTCCTTGACGACCTCCTCGACGGCCCGCATGTAGGTGCCTCCGTTCCAGGACTCGAAGTGGTTGCCGATGATCAGAGGTGCCCGGTTGCCGTCGTAGGCCCGCTCGAAGCCCGCGAGCAGGCCGTCCCGCATCTCGTCACCCCACCGTCCGTGCTCGGCGGGGTCGCCCTGGGTTTCGGTGCCGGACTGGTTGACCATGAAGTTGTAGTCCATGGCGAGCTGCTCGAAGGAGCGCCCGGGGAACGGGACGAGCTGCAGCGACAGGTCCCACAGACCCTGCTTCCTCTCCGGCCACACCTGGTTGTTGACACCACTGGTGTCGTAGCGGAAGCCCAGCTCTCTCGCCGCCTCCATGAAGTTCTCCTGACCTTCCAGACAGGGGGTGCGGGCGCCGATCAGCTCCTTGTCGTAGTCGAAGGGGAGGGGGGCTTCGTTCTTCATGCCGGTGTGGGTCTTCCATGCCTTCACGAACGATTTGGCCTGGGCGATCTCGTCCTTCCACTCCGCCACCGACCATTCGCCGACCCCGCCGTCGGGGCCGCAGAAGTGACCGTTGAAGTGGGTGCCGATCTCGTTGCCCTCGAGCCACGCCAGGCGCAGCTGCTCCACGGTGGCGGCGATGCCCTCGGCGTCGTTGAAGCCGATGTCGGACCGGCCCGGTGAGTGCTGCGGCGGGCGGTACAGGTCACGCTTCTCCTCCGGGAGCATGTACACGCCGCTCAGGAAGTACGTCATGGTCGCGTCGTTCTCCTTGGCGACCTCGCGGAAGTGGGAGAAGAGCTTCTGGCTGTCCTCGCCCGAGCCGTCCCACGAGAAGACGACGAACTGCGGGGGCTTCTCGCCCGGCTCCAGCCGCTCGGGCTCGGGCAGGTGCGGCTGGGCCCCGGTGTACGCGGTGGAGCCGTCGCCGATCAGCCGGACCACGTTCTTCGGCGCCGGCTCCGCCTTCTTCTGATCCTGAGATTCCTCGCCGAAACCGTCGGTGCCGGTCCCGCAGCCGGCGAGCGGGACGGCACAGACCGCGGCGATCACGGTGCTCACGGCGATCCTTCGGGTGGCGGCCATGCCCACCCACCTTCTTCCTTCTCTCGGGCCGGCCCCGTGGACGGCGATGTCGGGTGCCTGCCGGTCCGCGCCGACAGCGCCGCCAAAGTCGCACGGGACCGAGAAGGAATTAACACGACAAGCCGATAAACCATATATTTCGCCCGCGAGAAGTACTCATTAGGCCATTTGCTCGAAAAGCAAAGACTCACCCTTTACTCTGAATTGCGATTCGTTTACTAATGGTTGGGGTTCTTGCCGTCGAGGCTCCTCGCCGCCGTTGACCGATCCCGCCGTTCTGACGCCGTGACCCACGGCCGCGACCACCCCGCCGCCGAACGAGTCACCCCACTTCCGCGACCGCGCAGCCCCGGAGGAGACGGGAAGCATGCCAACCTGTGTTCCCACCACCCACGCCGGCGACCCGAACCGGACCGGGCATGCCCACCCGCCCCACAGCCCGCCGCCGATCGGGCCCCGTCGGATCCGTATCGCGGGCGCCGATCTGTCGGCCGCCGTCGCGGTCTTCCTGATCGCTCTGCCCCTGTCCCTCGGCATCGCTCTCGCCACCGGCGCGCCGCTTCAGGCCGGCCTGGTCGCCGCCGCCGTGGGCGGCCTCGTCGCCGGACGGCTCGGCGGCTCCCCGCTCCAGGTCAGCGGTCCGGCCGCCGGGCTCACCGTCGTCACCGCCGACATCATCCAGCAGTACGGCTGGCGGACGACCTGCGCCATCACCGTTCTCGCCGGACTCTCCCAACTCGGCCTGGGCTGTCTGCGGGTGGCGCGCGGCGCACTCGCCGTCAGCCCCGCCATCGTGCACGGGATGCTCGCCGGTATCGGCGTCACCATCGCCGTCGCCCAGGTGCACATCGTCCTCGGCGGCACCCCGCAGAGCTCCGTCCCCGACAATCTCCGGGCGCTTCCCGCCCAGTTGGCGAACCTGGACCCCGCTGCCGTCGCGGTGAGCGTGCTCACCCTGGCCCTGCTCCTGCTGTGGCCCCGGATCCCCGGTGGGGCGGGGCGCGTTCTGCGCAGGGTCCCGGCCGCGCTCGTCGCCGTCACCGGGGCCACCGCGGTCGCGGCCGCGGCCGGCCTCGTCCTGGCCGAGGTCGACCTGCCGTCCTGGCGCAGCCACGCGCTGGCCGGACTGCCCGAGGGGCCCGTGCTCGGTCTCGTCGCCGCTGTGCTCACCACCACGCTGGTGTGCAGCGTGCAGTCGCTGCTGGGCGCGGTCGCCGTGGACAAACTGGTCTCCCGCCGCCCCGGTCCGGGCCACGGCCCACGCTCCGACCTGGACCGCGAACTGCTCGGTCAGGGCACCGCGAACATCGCCTCCGGCTGCCTCGGCGGACTGCCCGTGGCCGGGGTGGCCGTGCGCAGTTCCGCGAATGTGAACGCGGGTGCCGTGAGCCGGAACTCCACGATGCTGCACGGCGTTCTCGTAGTGGTCGCCGCGTTGCTGATGGTCCCGATCCTGGAGTTCATCCCGCTCGCCTCACTCGCCGCCCTGGTGATGGCTGTCGGCATCCAGATGGTGTCCCTGCACCACATCCGTACGGTGACCCGACACCGTGAAGTCCTCGTCTACGCCGTGACCGCCCTCGGCGTGGTGTCCGTGGGCGTCCTGGAGGGCGTCGCCCTCGGCATCGCCGCGGCCGTCGGCGTGGCCCTGCACCGCCTCACCCGCACCCGGATCACGCATGAGGAGAAGAAAGGAATCCATCACGTACATGTCCGAGGGCAGTTGACGTTCCTCGCCGTACCCCGGCTCAGCCGGTCCCTGCATCTCGTACCCCAGGGGGCCACCACCGTCGTGGCGCTGGACGGGTCGTTCATGGACCACGCGGCGTACGAGGCCTTGCAGGACTGGCAGAACACGCACACCGCCGGGGGCGGTGCGGTCGAGATCACCGGCCGCCGGCCCGGGACCGGAGTCCGGATGGCCGAGCCCGCGGTCCTCGCCGCCGCACCCGCTTCGGACAGCACCGACGCGGCGGGCCCGGCACCCGGCGCCGGGTGCCGTCGCCGGCCCTGGACCGCCTGGCGCAACCACCGGTGCGAGCCCTCACGATCCACACCCGACGGCGAGTCCGCACCTGACGGCGACTCTGCACCTGACGGCGACTCCGTACCGAACGACGACCGCGGCGTCCACGACGTCCCCGGAGCTCCCAACGCCCCAGGCGGCCTGGGGATCCACAGTAGCTCGGACACACGGGCGATCCTCTCCGGCGCAGGGAGCCCACCCGGTGAGGACCGCGCGTCCCGTGCGGCCGACGCGTCCGGTGCGGGCGCGCCGGAGTCGTCCCGCGCCGGAGTCGGCCAGGAACCGGCGCGGCCGACGCGCGAGGGCGAGCGTCCGACCCGGCTGTTCCTCACCTGTGCCGACTCCCGGCTGGTCACATCGATGATCACTTCCAGCGGTCCGGGAGACCTCTTCGTGGTCCGCAATGTCGGCAACCTCGTGCCGCCGCCCGGCGAGGAGAGCGGTGACGACTCGGTGGCGGCCGCCCTCGAGTACGCCGTGGAGGTGCTCGCGGTGCGGTCCATCACGGTCTGCGGGCACTCGGGGTGCGGTGCCGTGCGGGCCCTGCTCGACCCGGAACCGGACGGTGCCCGCACTCCGCTGAGACGGTGGCTGCGGCACGGGCTGCCGAGCCTGGAGCGGGCCGGCGACGGGCACGGGCCCCGGGCACGCCTAGGCGGACGGACACCGGCCGACCCGGCCGAGCGGCTCTGCCTGGCCAACGTCGTCCAGCAGCTCGACCACCTGCGCGCCCACGAGCCGGTGGCCCGTGCTCTGAAGGACGGGAAGCTGACGCTCCACGGCATGTACTTCCATGCGGGTGAGACGCAGGCGTATCTCCTCACCGAGACGGCGGGAGAGGGCACGTTCGACCGGGTGAGGGCGGCGGACCTGGCGCGATGAGGGGCCGTCGCGGGTATGAGTGGTGTGACGGAGGCTGAACCGCGTGCCCTCGGCGTCCGTGGGTACGGATGACCCCCGGGCCACGGAAGCGATCGGTTGACCTCAGAGAGCTGACCTCAAAAGGTCTAAACCACTTTGCCATCGGCCCTTGTCAGCCCACCCCCGGGTCTGATGAGCTGTGGCCCGGGACACAACGGACACTCCGGGAAAGGCAGATGCCGTGAGCAACGAAAGCCTGGCCAACCTGCTCAAGGAAGAACGCAGGTTCGCACCCCCCGCCGACCTGGCCGCCAACGCCAACGTCACCGCGGAGGCGTACGAACAGGCCAAGGCTGACAGGCTCGGCTTCTGGGCCGAGCAGGCCCGCCGACTGACCTGGGCCAAGGAGCCCACCGAAACGCTCGACTGGTCGAACCCGCCGTTCGCCAAGTGGTTCAAGGACGGCGAGCTCAACGTCGCCTACAACTGCGTGGACCGGCATGTGGAGGCCGGGCACGGCGACCGGGTCGCCATCCACTTCGAGGGCGAGCCCGGCGACAGCCGCACGATCACCTACGCCCAGCTCAAGGACGAGGTCTCCCAGGCCGCCAACGCCCTGCTGGAGCTGGGCGTCCGCAAGGGCGACCGGGTGGCGATCTACATGCCGATGATCCCCGAGACGGCGGTCGCCATGCTGGCCTGCGCCCGGATCGGCGCCGCACACTCCGTCGTCTTCGGCGGTTTCTCGGCGGACGCGCTCGCGACCCGTATCCAGGACGCCGACGCCAAGGTCGTCATCACCGCCGACGGCGGCTACCGGCGCGGCAAGCCGTCCGCGCTCAAGCCCGCCGTGGACGAGGCGGCCGACCGCGTCGACACCGTGCGGCACGTCCTCGTCGTCCGCCGCACCGGCCAGGACATCGCCTGGACCGAGGGCCGCGACCTGTGGTGGCACGAGGTGGTGGGCCGCCAGAGCACCGAGCACACCCCGGAGGCGTTCGAGGCCGAGCAGCCGCTGTTCATCCTCTACACCTCCGGCACCACGGGGAAGCCGAAGGGCATCCTGCACACCTCCGGCGGCTACCTCACCCAGACCGCCTACACGCACTGGGCGGTCTTCGACCTCAAGCCGGAGACCGACGTGTTCTGGTGCACGGCCGACGTCGGCTGGGTCACCGGGCACTCGTACATCGTCTACGGGCCGCTCGCCAACGGCGCGACCCAGGTCATGTACGAGGGCACTCCCGACACCCCGCACCAGGGCCGCTTCTGGGAGATCGTGCAGAAGTACGGCGTGACGATCCTCTACACGGCGCCCACCGCGATCCGGACGTTCATGAAGTGGGGCGACGACATCCCCGCGAAGTTCGACCTGTCCTCGCTGCGGGTCCTCGGCTCCGTCGGTGAGCCGATCAACCCCGAGGCGTGGATCTGGTACCGCAAGAACATCGGCGCGGACCGCACCCCCGTGGTGGACACCTGGTGGCAGACCGAGACCGGCAGCATCATGATCTCGCCGCTGCCCGGCGTGACCGGCGCCAAGCCGGGCTCCGCCCAGACCCCGCTGCCCGGCATCGCCGCGACCGTCGTCGACGACGAGGCGCGCGAGGTGCCCGACGGCGGCGGTGGCTACCTGGTCCTCACCGAGCCGTGGCCGTCGATGCTGCGCACCATCTGGGGCGACGACCAGCGGTACATCGACACGTACTGGTCACGTTTCGAGGGCAAGTACTTCGCCGGCGACGGCGCCAAGAAGGACGACGACGGCGACATCTGGCTGCTCGGCCGGGTCGACGACGTGATGCTGGTCTCCGGGCACAACATCTCCACCACCGAGGTGGAGTCGGCGCTCGTCTCCCACCCGTCGGTCGCCGAGGCGGCCGTGGTCGGCGCGGCGGACGAGACGACCGGGCAGGCCATCGTCGCCTTCGTGATCCTGCGCGGTACGGCGGCGGAGACCGAGCAGCTGGTCGCCGAGCTGCGCGACCACGTGGGCGCCACTCTCGGCCCGATCACCAAGCCCAAGCGGATCCTGCCGGTCAACGAGCTGCCGAAGACCCGCTCCGGCAAGATCATGCGCCGGCTGCTGCGGGACGTCGCGGAGAACCGCCAGCTCGGTGACGTGACCACGCTGACCGACTCCACCGTGATGGACCTGATCCAGGCGAAGCTGCCCCAGGCGCCCGGCGAGGACTGAGCACGTGCCGGCCGTCACGGGGCGGCCGGTCACAGGAACACGGGGAGGGCGCCCGGCGCCGCACGCGCCGGGCGCCCTCCCCGTGACATCCGTCACCAAAAGCCCTCGGTGCGGCCCGGAAGCACGTTGGTTAGAGTGGACACGAGGGTGGCCGCCGCAGGCCACCCGCACACACGCTGTCTCATGGAGCGCCGGGAAGTCTGGTCGGCACACGATTCGTGCTGCCCGACGACCAGAGGACCACCCCGTGACCGCCCCCCGCACCCCCAGCCCCCGCAAGGCCCTCGGCCGCCTCTCCCTGCCCGAGCGGAACTTCGTCGCGGACGCACTGCGCACCGAGACCGTCGGTGGCATGCTGCTGCTCGTCGCCGCGGTCACCGCGCTGATCTGGGCGAACGTGCCCGCCCTGCACGACAGCTACGAGAGCGTCAGCCACTTCCGCTTCGGCCCCGAGGCGCTCGGCCTGAACCTGTCCGTCGCGCACTGGGCCGCAGACGGACTGCTCGCGGTCTTCTTCTTCGTCGCCGGAACGGAACTCAAGCGCGAACTCGTCGCCGGCGATCTGCGCGACCCCCGGGCCGCCGCGCTTCCCGTCGTCGCCGCCCTGTGCGGCATGGCCGTACCGGCGCTCGTCTACACGCTCACCAGCGGCATCGGCGGCGGCTCACTGGCCGGCTGGGCCGTGCCCACCGCCACCGACATCGCCTTCGCGCTCGCCGTGCTCGCCGTCATCGGCACCTCCCTGCCGAGCGCGCTGCGCGCCTTCCTGCTCACCCTCGCCGTCGTCGACGACCTCTTCGCGATCCTGATCATCGCGGTCTTCTTCACCGCCGACCTGGACTTCGTCGCGCTCGGCGGTGCCGTGGTGGGTCTGGCCGTCTTCTGGCTGCTGCTCCACAAGGGCGTGCGCGGCTGGTACGTGTACGTGCCGCTCGCCCTCGTCGTCTGGGGCCTGATGTACAACAGCGGCATCCACGCCACCATCGCCGGTGTCGCCATGGGCCTGATGATGCGCTGCCACCGCCACGAGGGTGAGGAGCAGTCCCCCGGTGAGCGCATCGAGCATCTGGTCCGGCCCCTCTCCTCGGGCCTCGCCGTGCCGCTGTTCGCCCTGTTCAGCGCGGGTGTGGCGGTTTCCGGCGGCGCGCTCGCGGACGTGTTCACCACGCCCGAGACGCTCGGCGTCGTCCTCGGCCTCGTCGTCGGCAAGACGGTCGGCATCTTCGGCGGTACGTGGTTGACCACACGCTTCACCAGGGCCTCGCTCAGCGAGGAGCTCGCCTGGGCGGACGTCCTGGCGGTGTCGACGCTGGCCGGGATCGGGTTCACCGTCTCGCTGCTCATCGGGGAACTCGCCTTCGAGGGCGACGCGGCGATGACGGACAGCGTCAAGGCCGCCGTGCTGACCGGTTCGCTGATCGCGACCGCCGTGGCGACCGTGCTGCTGAAGATCCGGAACGCCAAGTACCGCAGGCTGTCCCAGGAGGAGGAGCGCGACGACGACCTCAGCGGCATCCCCGACGTGTACGAGGAGGACGACCCGGCCCACCACCTGCGCATGGCGGAGATCCACGACCGCAAGGCCGCCGAGCACCGACGGCTCGCCCGGGAGAAGGCCGAACAGCGGCGCGGGCTTGCCGAAGTGCCGAACGGGGCAGGCGAGGACCACGACGGTCCGGCATGATCTGACGAGACGGTACAAAAGTCAGGACAGTCGGGCGCCCGCGGACACACACGGACGCCCGCGGACACACACGCCCGGACGCGCCACGCCCGACCCACGGGGCCGGCCACACGCGGTCGGACGTGGCGGCCGACCGGACGGGAACCGTCAGACGGCAGACTGAACCGTACGCAGCGACACACAGTGGCACGCGATACGTACGCAGAAGAGGGAGACCGCGATGAGCGCACCCGACGGCAGCCCGGTCGGCGCCGAACGCAGCATCGGCGAACTGTTCGCCTCGGCGACGGAGAACATGTCGGCGCTGGTGCACGACGAGATCGCGCTGGCGAAGGCGCAGCTCAAGCAGGACGTGAAGCGGGGGGCGACGAGCGGCGGGGCGTTCACCGCGGCCGGTGTGCTGCTCCTGTTCTCCCTGCCGATGCTGAACTTCGCCCTGGCCTACGGCATCCACACCTGGAGCAACTGGAACCTCGCCCTCTGCTTCCTGCTGTCCTTCGCGGCGAATGTGCTGATCGCGCTCGTCCTCCTGCTGATCGGCGTCGTCTTCGCGAAGAAGGCGAAGAAGAGCCGGGGCCCGCAGAAGGTCGCCGCCTCCATGAAGGAGACCGCGGGCGTGCTGCAGAAGGCCAAGCCGCACCCGCGTCCCGAACTCGACCTGTCCAAGGACCGGGCCCCCGCGGCGATCGAAGCTGTGGGACGCTCGTCCTCATGACGGGCTCCTCCCTCCCCTCGGGGCAACCTCCCTCGGCGCACCCCCTCTCGGCCGTACGCCTCGACATCCCGGGCGGCGCCGAGGTGACCCACCGGGACGTGGCCGCCAACGGCGCGCGCTTCCACATCGCGGAGCTCGGCGACGGACCGCTGGTACTGCTGCTGCACGGCTTTCCGCAGTTCTGGTGGACCTGGCGGCACCAGCTGACGGCACTCGCCGACGCCGGGTTCCGCGCCGTCGCCATGGACCTGCGGGGTGTCGGGGGCAGCGACCGCACACCGCGCGGTTACGACCCGGCCAACCTCGCGCTGGACATCACCGGGGTGGTCCGTTCCCTCGGCGAACCGGACGCCGCGCTGGTCGGGCACGACCTGGGCGGCTACCTGGCCTGGACGGCGGCGGCGATGCGTCCCAAGCTCGTACGGCGGCTCGCGGTCGCGTCCATGCCGCATCCGCGGCGCTGGCGGTCGGCCATGCTCGCGGACGTCAGGCAGTCGTCCGCCATGTCCCACATCTGGGGGTTCCAGCGGCCCTGGGTCCCGGAGCGGCAGCTCACCGCCGACGACGGGGCGCTGGTGGCCGAACTCATCCAGGCCTGGTCCGGGCCGCGCCCGCCCGAGGAGAAGGCGCTGGAGAACTACCGCCGCGCCATGTGCATCCCGTCCACGGCGCACTGCTCGATCGAGCCGTACCGCTGGATGGTGCGCTCCATGGCCCGGCCCGACGGCATCCAGTTCAACCGCCGGATGAAGCGGCCGGTGCGGGTGCCGACGCTGCATCTGCACGGCTCGCTGGACCCCGTGGTGCGCACCCGGAGCGCCGCCGGGTCCGGACAGTACGTCGAAGCGCCGTACCGCTGGCGGCTGTTCGACGGGCTCGGGCATTTCCCGCACGAGGAGGACCCGGTCACGTTCTCCACCGAGCTGATCAACTGGCTGAAGGACCCGGAGCCCGACCGCTGAACCAGGACATCCTGATCATCGGAATTGAACACCTGTCCTACGAACGGCCACTTGCCTGGCGCATAGGCCAATTGGCTGCCCCAGAAGCGGTTATCGACCATGAGGCGGGGGCACCGTCGGAATATGGGCTGGACGCACGACTACAGTGACGCAGGCCGCGACCGCCGCTCGGCGGGCGGCAAGGGACCCCACCAGCGAGGCGGTGCACCGCACATGACGGGCACGGACCTCAGGGTGGGGATCCCCCACATCCTCCGCCGCCGGGCCCGCTGGGTCTCGGTACGACTGCTTCACCCACGCGGGTGACCGGACGCGGCGCGACGGCCGTATCCCGCGCGCCGCGTCCCGCACCGAGTTCACGCGCCCGGTTCACGCGTCGCGTTGCCGCACCGCGCGTCACGCCGTAGGCAGCTCTCGCCGCCCCCGTGGGCCTCGCGCCGTTCAGAGCGCGCAGTTGTCGCTGTCCACCTGCTGGTTCGCGGCACGGCCCTTGGTGATGTCGTCCTGGATCTCATCCACGGTGAGCGCGTACCCCGTCTCGGCGTCGTCGAGGGACTTGGCGAACACCACGCCGTAGACCCGGCCCTCGGGTGTGAGCAGCGGGCCGCCGGAGTTGCCCTGACGGACCGTCGCGTACAGGGAGTAGACGTCACGGCGGACCGTGCCCCGGTGGTAGATGTCCGGGCCGTTGGCCGTGATCCGCCCGCGGACCCGCGCGGACCTGACGTCGTACGCGCCGTTCTCCGGGAAGCCGGCGACGATCGCGCTGTCGCCGCTGCCCGCGTCCTCGGTCGTGAACCGCAGCGCCGGCGCCTTCAGGTCCGGGACGTCGAGGACCGCGATGTCGCGCTTCCAGTCGTAGAGGACGACCGTCGCGTCGTACTTCCTGCCCTCGCCGCCTATCTGCACGGTCGGTTCGTCGACGCCGCCCACGACGTGCGCGTTGGTCATGACGCGGCGTTCGGAGAACACGAAGCCGGTGCCCTCCAGCACCTTGCCGCACTGCGGGGCGGTGCCCATGACCTTGACGATGGACCGCTGGGCCCGGGCGGCCACGGGACTGCCGACCAGGGCGGGGTCGGGGGGCTGGACATCGGTGATCGGCTCGTTCGCGAACGGGCTGAAGACCTGCGGGAAGCCGTTCTGCGCGAGGACGGAGGAGAAGTCGGCGAACCAGGTGTCGGCCTGGTCGGGCAGCGCGCGGGAGACACCGAGCAGGACCTTGGAACCGCGGACCTCCTTGCCGAGCGTCGGCAGCGTCGTACCGGCGAGGGCGGAGCCGATCAGCCAGGCGACCAGGAGCATGGCGACGACGTTGACCAGGACACCACCGGTCGCGTCGAGCGCCCGGGCCGGGGACCAGGTGATGTGGCGGCGCAGCTTGTTGCCTAGGTGGGTGGTCAGCGCCTGGCCGACGGAGGCGCAGACTATGACGACGACGACCGCGGCGACGGCCGCGGTTGTGCCGACCTCGGCGTTGTCCGTCAGGACGTCCCAGACGACGGGGAGCACGTAGACGGCGACGAGACCGCCGCCCAGGAACCCGATCACCGACAGGATGCCGACGACGAACCCCTGGCGGTAGCCGACGATCGCGAACCAGACGGCGGCGACCAGCAACAGGATGTCCAGCACGTTCACTGCTTCCAGCCTCGCCTCGTCATTCCGGTCGCTCCCACTCGGCCGGAGTCCGGGGGCGTACGGCACGAACCACCGTCGTCACCTGCCCTCGTACCGCACGGCACGGCGCCCACCCTGTCATGACCTCTGGTCCAGCGGGACCCGCTTGTCCCGGTCCCAGGGCCGCTCCCACCCCGCGTAGTGGAGCAGTCGGTCGATGATCCCGGCCGTGAAACCCCAGACGAGAGCCGATTCGACCAGGAATGCCGGACCCTGGTGGCCGCTGGGATGGACCGCGGTCACCCGGTTGTCCGGATCGGTGAGATCCGCCACCGGGACCGTGAAGACCCGGGCGGTCTCGTTGGGATCCACGACGCCGACCGGGCTGGGCACCCGCCACCAGCCCAGCACCGGGGTGACGACGAAGCCGCTGACGGGGATGTAGAGCTTGGGCAGGACACCGAAGAGCTGGACACCGGCCGGATCGAGTCCGGTCTCCTCCTCGGCCTCGCGCAGCGCGGCCCACAGCGGCCCGTCGGCCAGCGGGTCGCCGTCCTCGGGGTCGAGGGCGCCACCGGGGAAGGCCGGCTGCCCGGCATGCGAGCGCAGCGCCGTCGACCGCTCCATGAGCAGCAGTTCCGGGCCGTACGCGCCTTCGCCGAACAGGATCAGGACCGCGGACTGGCGCCCCGAGCCGTTCGCCGGCGGCAGGAAGCGGCTCAGCTGTCCCGGTGCGACCGTCTCCACGGCCCGCACCACCGGGTCCAGCCAGGTGGGCAGACCCTCCTGACTGAGCGTCGCCCGGCCACCCCGGATGTTGCCCGCCCGCGTCATCGCCACCCCCGTCGTCCTGCCCCCTGCCCGTCCGTCCCCGGCGACAGGTCCAACGCCCGGCGGCCCCTGGAACGTTCCATCGAAGATCGTTCCACCTGCGGCCGCCGGATGTGCCCTGTCACCCGGCCCCCAGCGGCGGGGCCGGTCGGCCGCCCGCGTCGAGGTAGGCCTGCGGGGGGTTCAGACGCTGGCCCGGGAAGCCGCCCTTCTCGTACTTCAGCAGCTTCCGCGCCTTCTCCGGGTCCGTCTCCCCCTCGCCGTACGCCGGGCAGAGCGGGGCGATGGGGCAGGCTCCGCAGGCGGGCTTGCGGGCGTGACAGATGCGGCGGCCGTGCCAGATCACGTGGTGCGAGAGGTCGGTCCAGTCGCTCCTGGGGAAGAGCCCGCCGACAGCCGCCTCGATCTTGTCGGGGTCGGTCTCCTCCGTCCACTTCCAGCGGCGCACCAGGCGCTGGAAGTGCGTGTCCACAGTGATCCCCGGGCGGCCGAAGGCGTTGCCGAGGACGACGAAGGCCGTCTTGCGGCCCACGCCCGGCAGCTTGACGAGATCCTCCAGCCGGCCCGGCACCTCGCCGCCGAACTCCTCCGCCAGCACCTTCGAAAGCCCTATCACCGACCTGGTCTTGGCCCGGAAGAACCCGGTGGGGCGGAGGATCTCCTCCACCTCCTCCGGGTCGGCGGCGGCCAGGTCCTCGGGGGTGGGGTACTTCGCGAAGAGGGCGGGGGTCGTCTGGTTGACCCGCAGGTCGGTGGTCTGGGCGGACAGGACCGTGGCGACCACCAGCTGGAAGGGGTTCTCGAAGTCCAGCTCGGGGTGGGCGTACGGGTACACCTCGGCGAGCTCCCGGTTGATCCGCCGGGCCCGGCGGACCAGCGCGGTACGCGACTCGGCCTTGGGCTGCCCGGCGGCGGCCTTACTCACGGACGCGGGACTCTTCACGGACGCCGCCTTCTTCGCGGGTGCGGAGCCCTTCGCGGACGCGGGCCTCACCTCGGCCGCCGCTTCGCTCGCACTCGCGGTCGAATCCTTCTTCACCGGTGCCTTCTTTGTCGGTTTCGCCGTTTCCCTGTCGCCGCCGGGACCCTGTTCGCCCACAGCGGAATCATGATGTACCGCCACCCGTGCAGCCCCTAGGAGCGTGCTCTCACCGGCGATTTGGACACCCGACCAGCCTACGGCTCGGCACCGACATCCGCCCCGGCCCCTGCGGATCGGCGCCCAATTGGACCCCTGCCGCTTACCCGGGCACGCCTGTGCGGCATCCTTGTGACAGATCACACTGTTTGGACTGTCCGGCAAAATGGGCACCTCGGTCCCCTGGTACGCGGGGAACAAGATCCCCTGAGCAGGTCGACAAGGAGAGAACACGTGGACGACGTTCTGCGGCGGAACCCGCTCTTCGCGGCGCTCGATGACGAGCAGGCCGCGGAGCTTCGCGCCTCGCTGAGCGAGGTGACCCTCGCACGGGGCGACTCCCTGTTCCACGAGGGCGACCCCGGAGACCGGCTCTACGTGGTCACCGAGGGCAAGGTCAAGCTCCACCGGACCTCCCCCGACGGCCGCGAGAACATGCTGGCCGTCGTCGGTCCCGGCGAGCTCATCGGTGAGCTGTCGCTCTTCGACCCGGGCCCGCGCACCGCGACCGCCACGGCGCTGACCGAGGTCAAGCTGCTCGCCCTGGGCCACAGCGACCTCCAGCCCTGGCTGAACGCCCGCCCCGAGGTGGCCACGGCGCTGCTGCGGGCCGTCGCGCGCCGGCTGCGCAAGACCAACGACGCCATGTCGGACCTGGTCTTCTCCGACGTCCCGGGCCGGGTCGCCCGCGCCCTGCTGGACCTCTCCCGCCGCTTCGGGGTGCAGTCCGAGGAGGGCATCCACGTCGTCCACGACCTCACGCAGGAGGAACTGGCCCAGCTGGTCGGCGCGTCCCGCGAGACGGTCAACAAGGCCCTGGCGGACTTCGCACAGCGCGGCTGGCTCCGCCTGGAGGCCCGCGCGGTGATCCTCCTGGACGTCGAGCGCCTCGCGAAGCGCTCCCGCTGACGGGATTCCCGGCACGCGTGCCGACGGCCCCGGTGCCCCGCAGGCCTCAGCGCCTGCCGGGCACCGGGGCTTTCGGGTGAACCCGTGTCACCGCCGGACGAGCCCGTGCCCCCGCTAGATGAGCCCGTGCTCCCGCAGGTATTCCAGCTGCGCGCGGACCGACAGTTCCGCGGCCGGCCACAGGGAGCGGTCCACGTCGGCGTAGACGTGGGCGACGACTTCGGACGGGGTGAGACGGCCGTTCTCGACGGCCGTCTCCACCTGGGCGAGGCGGTGGGCCCGGTGCGCCAGGTAGTACTCGACCGCGCCCTGGGCGTCCTCCAGTACGGGGCCGTGACCGGGCAGGACCGTGTGGACGCCGTCGTCGACCGTGAGCGAGCGCAGGCGGCGCAGGGTGTCCAGGTAGTCGCCGAGGCGGCCGTCGGGGTGGGACACGACGGTCGTACCGCGTCCCAGCACGGTGTCGCCGGTGAGGACGGCCCCGTCGGCCGGCAGGTGGAAGGACAGGGAGTCGGCGGTGTGGCCGGGGGTGGGGACGACCCGCAGTTCCAGACCGTCCACGTCGACGACGTCCCCGCCGGACAGTCCCTCGTCCCCCAGCCGCAGCTCCGGGTCCAGCGCCCGTACCTTCGTGCCGGTCAGTTCGGCGAAGCGGGTAGCGCCCTCGGCGTGGTCGGGGTGACCGTGCGTCAGCAGGACGAGGGCGACGCGCTTGCCGGCCCGCTCGGCCGTGTCGACGACGTTGCGCAGATGCCCCTCGTCCAGCGGGCCGGGGTCGACGACGACCGCCCGCGCGGAGTCGGGTTCCGAGAGGATCCAGGTGTTGGTGCCGTCCAGGGTCATGGCCGAGGCGTTCGGGGCCAGGACGTTGACCGCGCGCGCGGTGGCGGGTCCGGAGAGGACCCCACCGCGCGGTTGGCCGGGAAGGGCTGCCGCGTCCGTCATGCGGGTGCTCCACCGGTCGGGATGTGCTTGGTGAACTCGTCGTGCCCCGGCCAGGACAGCACGATCTTCTCGTCGTCCAGGCGCGCGGTGGCCAGTACGGGCGTGAGATCCCGCGCGGATGCCGCGTCGAGCGCCTGCGCCGCCGCCGGGTACGCCGTCAGCTGGCGCAGGGTCGCGATCGTCGGCGGCATCATCAGCAGCTCGCCCCGGTCGTACGCGGCGGCCGCCTCGCGCGGGGCGATCCACACCGTGCGGTCGGCCTCCGTGGAGGCGTTGCGGGTGCGCTGTCCCTCGGGGAGCGCGGCGACGAAGAACCAGGTGTCGTAGCGGCGGGGCTCGAACTCCGGGGTGATCCACCGGGTCCACGCGCCGAGCAGGTCCGAGCGCAGGACCAGTCCTCGGCGGTCGAGGAACTCCGCGAAGGACGTCCTTCGCGCGACGAGTGCCGCGCGGTCCGCCTCCCAGTCCGCGCCCGTCGTGTCACCGACCACGGAGTCGGGCGTCGGACCGGCGAGCAGCACGCCGGCTTCCTCGTACGTCTCGCGTACGGCGGCGCAGACGATCGCCTGGGCGGCGGTCTCGTCGACGCCGAGCCGGTCCGCCCACCACGCGCGCGTGGGGCCCGCCCAGCGGACGTGGTGGTCGTCGTCCCGCGGGTCGACGCCACCGCCGGGGTAGGCGTAGGCGCCTCCGGCGAAGGCCATGGAGGCGCTCCGACGCAACATGTGGACGACGCAGCCGTCACCGGTGTCCCGCAGGAGCATCACGGTGGCCGCCCGCTTGGGCGGGACCGGGGTGAGGGTGCCCTCCGCGAGCGCGCGGATGCGAGTCGGCCACTCGGGTGGGTACCACTGCCCACCAGCCTGCGCATTCACCATGGCCGGAGGCTATCTCGGGACGGGCGGATGTTCGAGTGCCCAGCGGGAGAAGGTGGGCACAAGGGGACGCGCGACGCCGGGAAGCGGCAGGGGGCACGGCGAGGAGGGGTGGCGGACCCGGCGGCCGGCACGGGCCACACGGCCCTCCGCCGGGCACCGGCCCGCCTCCGCCTCCGTCGGACGCCGACCGCTCCTGCCTGTCCGCGTCCGCCGGCGCGCGTCCGTCAGCCGGCGTCCGTCAGCTCCACCTGGATCTCGACCTCCACCGGTGCGTCGAGAGGCAGTACCGCGACGCCCACCGCGCTGCGGGCGTGGACGCCCTTGTCGCCGAGGACCTCGACCAGCAGCTCGCTCGCACCGTTGAGGACGCCCGGCTGGCCCGTGAAGTCCGTGGCCGAGGCCACGAACCCGACGACCTTCACCACGCGCGCGACGCGGTCCAGGTCACCGGCGACGGACTTCACGGCGGCGAGGGCGTTCAGCGCACAGGTGCGCGCCAGCTCCTTCGCCTCCTCGGCCGTGACCTCGGCACCGACCTTTCCGGTCAGCGGAAGCTCGCCGCCCACCATGGGAAGCTGGCCGGCGGTGTGGACGTACCGCCCCGACAGCACGGCCGGACGGTACGCGGCCAGCGGCGGAACGACCTCCGGCAGGCTCAGCCCGAGTTCGGCCAGTTTGGCCTCGACCGCGCTCACGCCTGCTTCTCCCGCTTCAGGTAGGCGACCAGCTGCTCGGGGTTGTTCGGGCCCGGCACGACCTGCACGAGCTCCCAGCCGTCCTCGCCCCAGGTGTCCAGAATCTGCTTCGTGGCGTGGACCAGCAGCGGAACCGTGGAGTACTCCCATTTCGTCATGCGGCGACTCTAGCCGCTGCCGTCCCCCGCACGGGAAGCACGGGAAGCCTCGAAAGCCCGGGAAACCGGGGAATCCCGGGTACTCAGGAGCACGGGAAGCCCGGCAACTCGCACCCGGAGCCGCCGGGGCGCACGGGGAGGAATTAGGCTCAAAGGCGTGAGCAGGCTTCAGGTGGTCAGTGGCAAGGGCGGAACCGGCAAGACCACGGTGGCCGCGGCCCTCGCGCTGGCCCTGGCCACGGAGGGGAAGCGGACGCTTCTCGTCGAGGTCGAGGGCCGCCAGGGCATCGCGCAGGTCTTCGAGACGGAGGCGCTGCCGTACGAGGAGCGGAAGATCGCCGTCGCTCCCGGGGGCGGGGAGGTGCACGCCCTCGCCATAGACGCCGAGCGGGCCCTTCTGGACTACCTCCAGATGTTCTACAAGCTGGGCAGCGCCGGGCGGGCGCTGAAGAAGCTCGGCGCGATCGACTTCGCGACCACCATCGCGCCCGGCGTGCGGGACGTCCTGCTGACCGGCAAGGCGTGCGAGGCGGTGCGGCGCAAGGACAGGAACGGGCGGTTCGTCTACGACTACGTCGTGATGGACGCTCCACCGACCGGGCGCATCACCCGTTTCCTCAACGTCAACGACGAGGTCGCCGGACTCGCGAAGATCGGCCCGATACACAATCAGGCCCAGGCCGTGATGCGGGTGCTGAAATCACCGGAGACGGCGGTGCACCTGGTCGCCCTGCTGGAGGAGATGCCGGTCCAGGAGACCGTGGACGGCATCGCCGAGCTGCGGGGGGCCCGGCTGCCGGTGGGGCGGATCATCGTGAACATGGTGCGGCCCGAGGTGCTGGACGCGATCGACCTGGAACTCATGGGGACGGTCGAGCGTTCCTCTGTCGCGCGGGCATTGTCGTCCGCCGGTCTCGGCGGCGCACGGCGCGGCGGGCACGCCGAGCAGCTGGTGGACCCGTTGCTCGCGCAGGCGAAGGAGTACGCCGAGCGGTACACGCTGGAGGCCGAACAGCGCGCCGCACTGGCCGAGGTGGGCCTGCCCCTGCACGAGCTGCCGCTGCTCGCGGAAGGCATGGACCTGGCGGGTCTGTACGAACTGGCCGAGGAACTCCGCGCACAGGGTGTGTCATGACCGGCGGAAACCTGCCCGTGTCCGTACTCGTGCCCGGCGGGAGCCCTCCCGCCGGGCACGCCGCTCCCGGTGTTCCCGCCGTGCCCGCCACCCCCATCAGGCCCGTCACGCCCGTCACGAGTCGGAAGTATCGGAAGCAGGGGATGTCATGAGTCGTCATCCGGAACCGGCCCACCCGGCCCGCCACCACCTCTCCCCCGTGCGCACGCTCGACATCGACCCACTGATCGAGGACCGGACCACCCGGATCGTGGTGTGCTGCGGCTCGGGCGGGGTCGGCAAGACGACCACCGCCGCGGCCCTGGGGCTGCGCGCGGCCGAACGGGGACGCAAGGTGGTCGTCCTCACCATCGACCCCGCCCGTCGGCTCGCCCAGTCCATGGGCATCGACTCGCTCGACAACATCCCCCGCCGGGTGAAGGGCATCGACGACTCCGCCGGCGGCGAACTGCACGCCATGATGCTCGACATGAAGCGCACCTTCGACGAGATCGTCGAGGCGCACTCGGACCCGGAGCGCGCCTCCGCGATCCTCGGCAACCCCTTCTACCAGTCCCTCTCGGCGGGCTTCGCGGGCACGCAGGAGTACATGGCGATGGAGAAGCTGGGTCAGCTGCGGGCCCGCGACGAGTGGGACCTCATCGTCGTCGACACACCGCCCTCCCGCTCCGCGCTGGACTTCCTGGACGCGCCCAAGCGGCTCGGGTCCTTCCTCGACGGCAAGCTCATCCGCGTCCTGCTGACCCCGGCGAAGGTCGGCGGCCGTGCGGGGATGAAGTTCCTGAACGTCGGGATGTCCATGATGACCGGCGTCCTGGGGAAGGTGCTCGGGGGGCAACTGCTGCGGGACGTACAGACGTTCGTCGCGGCGATGGACTCCATGTTCGGCGGGTTCCGTACGCGCGCGGACGCCACGTTCAAACTGCTCCAGGCGCCCGGGACGGCGTTCCTGGTGGTCGCGGCCCCGGAGCGGGACGCGCTGCGCGAGGCCGCGTACTTCGTGGAACGGCTGGCCGCGGAGGACATGCCGCTGGCCGGTCTGGTGCTCAACCGGGTCCATGGCAGCGGCGCCGACCGGCTGTCGGCCGAACGGGCACTCGCCGCTGCGGAAAATCTTGAGGACTCCCGCATTGTGGATCAGGAGGACGGGAAAGCTGGAGTTCGTAACTCCACCGACACACACGCCAGTTCAGACGTCCCTGCCGGAGGCTCCCCCGCCACCACGGACGACACGGACACGGACACCAGCACCACCGACACCGGCGGGGCGGGCGCGGAGTGGTCCGTCGACCAGCTCACCGCGGGTCTGCTGAGACTGCACGCCGAGCGGATGCGGCTGCTCTCACGCGAGCAGCGCACACGTGACCGCTTCACCGCGCTCCATCCCGAGGTGGCGGTGACGGAAGTGGCCGCGCTGCCCGGTGACGTGCACGACCTCGCGGGCCTGCGGCAGATCGGCGACCGGCTCGCGACCAACAGGCCGGAGCTGCCCGAGACACCCGCTTCACCCGAGGCAACCGCCTGACGCACACCGACCTGACGCACACCGACGCGGCCTGACGGACGAACAGGCAGTGCCGACACAGCCCGAGACGCCCCGCCGAGGACCCCCCGAGAGCTCTCAGCCCACCGCCGCGTAGTTCGCGTACACCTCGTCGTCGTCGAGGGGCACGACGCCCGTCCCCCGCTCGTACTCCGTGCGCGCGGTCTCCAGCAGCCGACGCCAGGACGTCACGGTGGGCCGTCGGCGCAGCAGTGCGCGGCGTTCACGTTCCGTCATGCCTCCCCACACGCCGAACTCGACGCGGTTGTCGAGCGCGTCGGCCAGGCACTCCGTACGCACCGGGCATCCGGTGCACACCGCCTTGGCCCTGTTCTGCGCTGCTCCTTGAACGAACAGTTCATCCGGATCAGTAGTGCGGCAGGCAGCCTGCGCACTCCAGTCGGTAACCCAGCCCATACCGGCGCCGTCCTCTCCCGAATCGAGGCTCCCCCACGGCGGCAGCGGCATATTCACCGCCGCCAGTTGAGGACGTTACGGAAGGTGGGCACAGCGCAACACCCCCAGCGGGCCCAATCTTGAATGGCCCGAACGGACTATGGGTAAGCGGCAGATCACCCGGGGGAGTGACCTGACGACATGCGCGACAATCCCGACGTTTCGGGTCAGCTCTATTGCGCCACAACGGACACCGAGTGACACACAAGGCGGATCCGGACACGCACCCACCACACCCCGACAAAGAAAGTCGAGAAGATCCGGAACGATTCCGGGTCACCGGACGTATTGATACGTGGCCCCACTGCTGTGACAGTTGTGAGCAGCTTAGGCCAAGGCCTGTACGCCTGTCCGGCAAACGAGAACGTAGGCTGCTCCCATGCCAAAGAAGCGCTCGGGCGGTGGTCTGTCGCCAACGCAGCAGGCCGCCAAGTTCCTCGGTGTCAGTGTCCTCGCGGGTGCCGTCCTGGCCGGTATCGCACTGCCCGCCGTGGGTGCGCTGGGCCTGGCCGCCAAGGGTTCGGTGGAGAGTTTCGACGAGCTTCCCGCCAACCTCAAGACACCCCCGCTGAGTCAGCGCACCACCATCCTGGACGCGAAGGGCGGTCAGATCGCCACCGTCTACTCGCGCGACCGCACGGTGGTCGACCTCAAGGACATCTCGCCGTACCTCCAGAAGGCGATCGTCGCGATCGAGGACTCCCGTTTCTACGAGCACGGCGCGGTGGACCTCAAGGGCGTGCTGCGCGCGCTCAACCGCAACGCGCAGAGCGGCGGTGTCTCCGAGGGCGCGTCCACGCTGACTCAGCAGTACGTGAAGAACGTCTTCGTGGAGGAGGCCGGCGACGACCCGACGAAGGTCGCGCAGGCCACCCAGCAGACGATCGGCCGCAAGATCCGCGAGCTGAAGTTCGCGATCCAGGTCGAGGAGGAGCTGGGCAAGAAGAAGATCCTCGAGAACTACCTGAACATCACGTTCTTCGGCCAGCAGGCCTACGGTGTCGAGGCCGCCGCCCAGCGCTACTTCTCCAAGTCCGCCAAGGACCTCAACCTCCAGGAGTCCGCCCTCCTCGCCGGCCTCGTCCAGTCGCCGAGCCGGTACAACCCGGTCAACGACGAGACGGAGGCCACCAAACGGCGCAATGTCGTCCTGGCGCGGATGGCCCAGGTCGGCGACGTCTCCGAGGAGGAAGCCGCCGAGGCGTCGAAGGCACCGCTGGGACTGAAGGTCAGCAAGCCGAACAACGGCTGCATCACGGCGGTCGCCGATGCGGCCTTCTTCTGTGACTACGTACGTGAGGTGTTCCTGAGCGACCCGATTTTCGGGAAGGAGAAGGAGGACCGGGCCAAGATCTGGAACCAGGGCGGTCTGACGATCCGGACCACCCTCGACCCGCAGGCACAGCAGTCGGTCCACACCTCGCTCAAGGGCCACGTCAACAAGAGCGACTCGGTCGCCGCGGCGATCACCCTGGTGGAGCCCGGCACCGGCAAGATACTCGGCATGGGCCAGTCGAAGCCCTACGGCTACGGCAAGAACGAGACCGAGATCAACTATTCGGTCAACCACAGCATGGGCGGCTCCAACTACGGCTTCCCGACCGGTTCGACGTTCAAGCCCTTCGTCGCGGCGGCCGCGCTCGAGGAGGGGCGACCGCCCTTCCAGGAGTACTCGTCGCCGTACGAGATGCCTTACCCCGACCCCGTCCAGACGTGCAGCGGCAAGCCCTGGGTGAACCAGGAAGGCGCCACCGTCCCCAACGAGGACAAGTCGGAGGTCGGACCGTACCGCTTGAAGGAGGCGATGGCCCTTTCGGTCAACACCTACTTCGTGCAGATGATCGCCGACATCGGTCTGTGCCCGTTGGTGAAGATGACGGACGCCCTGCACGTCGTGGAGGGCAACGGCGAGAAGCTTCCGGAGGTCCCCGCCGTCTCCCTCGGTTCCAGGGGCGTCGCCCCGCTGACGATGGCGTCCGCGTACGCCGCCTTCGCCTCCCGGGGCATGTACTGCACGCCGGTCGCCATCGAGTCGATCACCCAGAAGGTCGGCGACCAGCAGAAGTCGCTGGAGGTACCGAAATCGACGTGCTCGCGGGCGATGAGCGAGCAGACCGCGGACACGGTGAACACCCTGCTGCAGGGTGTGGTCGACTCCGGTACGGGCCGGGCGTCCGGTCTCACGGACCGCGCCAACGCCGGCAAGACGGGTACGACGGACGAGCGCAAGAACGCCTGGTTCGTCGGCTACACGCCGAACCTGTCGGGAGCGGTCTGGGTCGGCAGCGCCACCCAGCAGGTCAAGATGGTCGACATCAACGTCGGCGGCGCCTACCACGCCAAGGTCTACGGCGGCTCGGTGCCGGGCCCCATCTGGCGGGACGCGATGACCGGCGCCCTCTCGGGCAAGGACTCCCCGTCCTTCAACCTCGTCGACATCCCTGACCCCGATAAGCGCGACGAGGACCGTGACCGTGACGACGAGGACCGTGACCGTGGCGACGACAACCGCGGTGACAACGGCGGCAACGGCAACAACGGCGGTTTCATCGGCGGCCTGACCGGCGGCAACGGCGGCAACGGCGGCCAGAACGACAACGGTGGCCAGAACGACAACGGTGGCCAGAACGGCAACGGCGGAGCCGAACCGGACCCGACCTTCTCCCTCCCGGAGGGCTTCATCCAGGGATCGGGCAACGGTCCTGGAGGACGGCGCTGACGGCCTGCGCCCCTGGTCGGACGAGAGTGGAGGGCCCCTCGATCCCGTGTTGGGATCGAGGGGCCCTCCACTGTCGTCCGCCGTGTCCGACCGACCGGACCGGTTGACCGGGCCATCTGCCCGGACCGGCAGATCAGCCGGCGAGCAGCTTCTTCACCGCGGCGGCCACCCGGCCGCCCTCGGCCTGCCCGGCCACCTTGGGGTTGACGATCTTCATGACCGCCCCCATGGCCCGCGGGCCCTCGGCGCCTGCCGCCTTCGCCTCCTCGACGGCCTGGGCGACGATCGCGTTCAGCTCCTCGTCGGACATCTGCTGGGGCAGGTACCGGGCCAGCAGCTCGCCCTCCGCCTTCTCCCGCTCGGCCTGCTCGGGACGCCCGCCCTGCGCGAAGGCGTCCGCCGCCTCACGGCGCTTCTTCGCCTCGCGGGTGATCACCTTGAGCACCTCGTCGTCGGAGAGCTGACGCTTCTCCTTCCCCGCGACCTCCTCCTTGGTGATCGCGGTGAGCGTCAGCCGGAGCGTCGAGGAGCTGAGCTCGTCGCGCTCCCTGATCGCAGCGTTGAGGTCGTCCTGCAGCTTCGACTTGAGCGTGGTCATGTCTTGATTGTCGCAGGAACAGGCGCAAAGGCGCCCGTACATTTAACCCCCGCCGCTCCAGGGGACGTTCGGACCGACCCTCAAGCCCCGCCGCATCACCGGGGAGGAGGGACCGCAGGACACACCCTGCCCCGGATCTGACACGATGGGCGCATGCGCGCGCGATACGGAATCCCCCTGGGAATCACGGCGGCCGGCGCCGCCGGGCTGGTGTACGCGGCGGGCTTCGAGGCCCGCTCCTTCCGGCTGCGACGGGTGACGATCCCCGTCCTGCCCGCCGGGATGCGCCCCCTGCGTGTGCTGCAGGTCTCCGACATCCACCTGGTGAGCGGCCAGCGCAAGAAGCAGCGCTGGCTGCGCTCGCTGGCGGGACTGCGCCCCGACTTCGTGATCAACACGGGCGACAACCTCTCCGACCCCGAGGGCGTGCCGGAGGTCCTGGACGCGCTGGGCCCGCTGATGGAGTTCCCGGGCGCGTACGTCTTCGGCTCCAACGACTACTACGGCCCCAAGCTGCGCAACCCCGCCCGCTACCTGATCGAGAAGGCCACGGGTCGGCACGGCCTGAACGGCAACGCCCCGGCCGTCGGCGTGATCCACAACCCGTGGGAGGACCTGCGGGACGGCTTCGACGGCGCGGGCTGGCTGAACCTCACGAACACCAGGGGCACCCTGAAGGTCGAGGGCGTCACGGTCGAGCTGACCGGCCTGGACGACCCGCACATCAAGCGGGACCGCTACACGGAGGTGGCGGGTGGCCCGTCGAGCGCGGCGGACTTCTCGATGGGCGTCGTCCACGCCCCCTACCTGCGCGTCCTGGACTCCTTCACGTCCGACGGCTACCCCCTGGTCCTGGCCGGCCACACCCACGGCGGCCAGCTCTGCATCCCCTTCTACGGCGCCCTGGTCACCAACTGCGACCTGGACACCGACCGGGTGAAGGGCCTGTCCACCCACACGTCCGAGGGCCGCACGTCCTACCTCCACGTCTCCGCGGGCTGCGGCACCAACCGCTACACCCCGGTCCGCTTCGCCTGCCCCCCGGAGGCGACGCTGATGACCCTGGTGAGCCGGGAGTAGCGGAGCACGTGCGTCCCGCGGGGGCCGACCGCACCGGTCGGTGCCGTCGGCCCCCGCGGCACCGAAACCGGATTTCGCCTCCAGCCACCAGTGGGCTAAAGTAAACGTCGTCGCCGCGAGAGCAGCGACGATCGGGGTGTGGCGCAGCTTGGCAGCGCGCTTCGTTCGGGACGAAGAGGTCGTGGGTTCAAATCCCGCCACCCCGACAGTGAAGTACCAGGTCAGGGGCCTGATCCGCAGCGCGGGTCGGGCCCCTGAGTGGTTCCTGGAGATCGCTTGGGAGAAATCTGGGAGAAGATCTTGGTCGGCTTCTCCCAGGAGCAGTCTCCAGTGCCGCAGGAAGAGCGGTGCCTACGCGCCCTCGGACCTGCGCGTTCGCGAATACAGGGCTCGTGGCTGACCAGGAACACCGCGGCGGGCCGCCCCAACGGTCGTTAGGAACACCGCACATGGCAGGTCATCGCTCAGCGTCTCCCCACGACCACGCCCGTGCGCTCGCCCAGCGGGTACGGGCGTTGAGGGAGGACCGCGGGTGGACGCGTGAACGGCTGGCCAAGGAGGCAGGCATCGCCGCCGGGACGCTGGGCCGTCTGGAGAGCGAGGGGGCTATCCAGCCAGGTTTCTTCACCGTCGGCGCGGTGGCCAAGGCTCTTGCGGTCTCCCTCGATGATCTGTTCCAGGCAGCCCAGGTCCCGCCCGGTCTCTGGTCAGCCGGATACGAAGGGCGAGACATTGACTCATTCATCGCTTCGCTCGTCGACAGCCGCATCGGTGTCGTGGCGGATGTACGGCTCACCCCGATCAGCCGCAAGAAGGGCTTCAGCAAGACCCGCCTCGGGGAGGCTCTGGCCGAAGCCAACATCGAGTACACGCACCTGCGTGGCCTGGGCAATCCGAAGGACAATCGGGAGCCCTTCTGGGACGGCCGCGTCGAAGTGGGGCGGGCGCGCTTCCGTGGCCTGCTGCGGTCCGAGGAGGCCCAGGCCGACCTTGACCGCCTCGCAGGGCACGCCCGAGCGTCGCGGGTCGCGGTGCTGTGTTTCGAGAAGGACGAGAGCCGCTGCCACCGGCAGGTAGTCCTGGAGACGGTCCGCAGCCGGGTCTCAGTGCCGGTGAATCCCTTGGCCTGACTTCGTCCCCGGCTTTCGCACGCGCCCTTGCCAGCGGTGCATGCCTCTCTTCCAATCAGATCGGGGAGATCGATGGAGGGGGCACACCATGGCGTCGTCGGCATTCGGGAAACGGCAGCGCGCACGGATCATGATCACGGTCAAGACGTATCCGGAGCTGTCCAACAAGTACCACGAGACCAGCTGTGTGGCGGGCATACGACTGGATCAAGGAACACCCCGGCACGTACGCCTCTTTCCCGTGCCCTTCCGGCTACTGAAGGAGGAGGAGGATCAGTTCCGGAAGTACTCGATCATCGAGGTCGACGTGGCGCCGCACGGCAAGCGGGACTCTCGGCCCGAGAGCCTGCGGCCGGACCTCGACACTCTGAAGATCGTGGGCGAGGTGCCCGCGGGCGGCGACTGGAAGCAGCGCTACAAGCACGTCGAGCCTCTCGTCGCGCCATCGCTGTGCGCCATCAAGAGGGACCAGGAGCAGCGCAGCACCTCGCTGGGCGTCTTCCGGCCCATCGACGTCAGTTTCCGGTTGACGCCGGCTGAGCCCTGGTCCGCGTCGAAGGCCGCACTGGCCAACCAACTCGATCTCATCGAGCAGGATCTGGCTCCGCTCGAGTGGGTGCCGTTGGACTTCCGCTACCGCTTCCGCTGCGCGGACGACGCCTGTCCCACGCACGACATGGCGCTGAAGGACTGGGAGGCCGGCGCGTCGTACCGCAAGTTCCTGCGCACGTACGGCGAGCAGGCAGTGCACGACAAGCTGCGGCAGCGCTGGTACGACCTGGCCTTCGCCTCTGACCGTGCCGTCCACTTCTTCGTCGGTAACATCGCGGCCCGCCCCAAGACCTTCATGCTGCTGGGGCTGTTCCGCCCGAAGGCGCATGTCGTCCAATACATCCAGGACAGCCTGTTCGGTGACTGACTGAGGAGCTGTCGCCGTCAGGGGCCGTGCTCAAGAGGTGGGCCAGTGCTTCGGCGGGGACGTCTGCGGATCGGTGATCTGCAGTCGGTTGTGGCGCGAGGGGTCGATGGCCGTCAGGGACACCAGGCGCTGCCCGTCGGCCCCTTCGAGTTCGGTGATGGCGTGCGGCAGCGCGGCGCACACAGTGGCTATGGCAGTGCCGAGGCCGACCAAACCACCGTGCTTGTTGTTCTGGCGGTACTGGATGCGGTGGAGCCCCGACCGCGCGATCGCCTCCACCTCCATGGGTCGGCTGAGTTGCTTGGCGTCATTGGTGATGATCGCCTGGAAGCCTCCCGCCTTGGCCTTCGCGTACAGCTCGATGTCCTTCGTGCCGGCCCAGCCGTCCAGTTCATGGACGTGCACCACATCGTGCGCAGTCAGCAGAATGCGCACGATCTCTGCCATGGGTCTGGGGACGTTCTCATCGAGCAGCAGCTTCAAGCGGCAACCTGCCCGTAGCTGTCCACATAGTCACTGAAATCGACCGCGTCACGTGCAGCTACAGCACTGACCCCCGGGTAGAAGTCGCTGACCCGGTCCGGAGGGACGCCATCCCTGACCAGGGCGGCTACCTCCGCCGCCGGGATCCGTGTCCCCTCGATGACCGGCTCACCGCCGCGCACCGCGGAGTCGACCGCAACATGGTCGCGGGGCTGCAGCAGGTCGGGGATGTGGCGGCCGTCCTTGTAGAAGGGCGCGAGCACGTCCACCAGCTGGTGGATGACGACGTTGCCGCCCCTGATCAGGTCGACTGCTTGGTCGCGCTCCGCCAGGTAGATCGTGTCCGGTCCCGCGACCAGCGCGTAGGAAGACAGGTGCTCGCGCTCGCCCAAGTCTCCTCGGAGCGTGTCCACTGCCCTGCGGATCTTCTGCAGCGACGTCTCCTTGCGGAGCTTCACGCAGGCCCGCAGGGCCACCACGTCGCGGAAGGAATAGAGAATCGGGCGTGAGTCGGAGACTTCTGGGACGAGAAGCGCGCCCTGTTTGCTAGAAGCGCGGCGCCAGTGGGAGAGCTGCCGCAGCGTGGCACCGGAAAGGGCCGCGGCGAGCTTGGGCTCATATGACACCGCGTTCCTCCTCTCCGCCCCCGTCGAGCACGTCCTGACCGTACTTCATTCTCCGGTGCGCGGCGGTAAAGGGAAGAGGACGGCTCCGTCCGCGGGAATCGCGGCCCCTGACCCCCCTCTCATAGAGTCGCCAGGAAGCCACGTGCTCGCAGAAGCCGGTCCACGACGGCGACCGACGACCGCGGATGCATGCTCCTGCGAGCATCCAGCGACGCCTCCCACTGCTCGGTCAGGCCGAGCATGAGGCGCTTGCGCATGCCAGGGGTGACATGGGCGTACCGCGCCGAGATCGAACCGTCGATGTGGCCCATGCGCTCGTCCATGAGGACCTTCTCCGTACCAAGGTCTTCCATGTGGGTGCGGTGGGAGTGGCGCAGGCCATGAGGCGTCAGGCCCGTGGCGATGGGGAGCCAGCAGGCATCCGCACGCTTCTGCGCGTTGCGGCCACGGACCGGGATGCCGGGCCGGGGCTCACCCAGCAGAGGGACGGGGCGGGCTTCCTGCGGCGCTTTCTTCGGGTACCAGCCGGACGCGGCCGGCGTGAAGAGCCACGTGGCGAAGCCGTTGCGGCGCCAGTGAGCGGCGTTCTCCGTCGGTGTGCCGCCGCGTACGAAGTTGAGCTCCTCGATGGCGCGTTCCACACGGAGACGGGTTTCCTCGCGTACGCGATCGGGGTGGTTGAGGACGTTGGACACCGTGCCGGTGGAGACGTCCGCGCGGCGAGCGACGTCCACGAGCTTGGCGCCTTGGTGACCGCCTGTGCGGGCGGTCCCCTGACCGCGGAAGACGTATCGCTTGCCGTGGCAAGGGCAAGGAGTCGGCTTCGTGCGAGCCACGTGGTCGGAGACCAGGGCCGAGAGCCAGTCCATGGCGTCGATGCTGCGGTAGCTGTCGTCCTTCGGCGGGCAGCGGATCAGCTCGCCCGAGTCCAGCTCGTACAGCTGGTGCTCCACACGTATGGCGTCCGGACGCGCGAAGGCGGTCTCCAAACCTACGATCTCGCCCCAGCGCATCCCCGTGTAGCCCATGAGGACCACCGCCACGAACTCGTCGTCGCGACCGGACAGCAGAGCCGCTCGCTCGGCGACGAGCAGCAGTCCGAGCGGATCGGTGATGACCTTCTCTGGCCCCCGGCCGCGGGAGCGGCCGGCGCGCTTGCCGCGACCTCGCCGCTTGGCGGCAGGGTTGGAGGCGATGAGGCCCTCGTCCACCGCGTCGGCCAGGATGAGGTGGAACGTCGAGCGCCACGTCTTGACGCTGGATGCGGCGTAGGTGGTCCTCTCCCGCTTCTCCCAGGCATCCACGTCCGAGCGGAGGATGCCGGCCAGGGCCTTGTCCTCGAACCCGGGGAGCAGGTGCTCCTCGATGTGGCGCCGGTAGTTCTGCATGGTGGACGCCGCCAGGTCCTGGGCGTCGTACCAACGGCTGGCGTACTCGCCGAAGGTCTCCTGTCCGGCGGCCGGATCGCGCCAGGTACCACGCCGGATCCTGGCCTCCTCCTCGTCCGCCGCCTGCTTCGCCTCACGCTTGGTGGCGAATTTGACCACTGCGCCTGCGGGGTCGACGACCGTGCCGTATTTGCCCTCGCTGACCTTGAACCTGCCGCGCCAGTAGCTGCCGCGTTTCTCGGCGTAGCCCACGCCTCGTCTGCCCTCCGTTCTGGTGTCTGTCGAGTGCTGCTAGGCGGCGGTGCCGTATTGGGACCTGCGCGGCGGACGGGCGCGAAGGCTCCGCGCGGGGAGAGCTGGCTGGCCCTGCCGCCCCGTGCGCGGTGACGTCGTGGTCGGCCGGGGCGGAGGCGTCGGCGAGAGAGTGCGCTGCGTGGTGGGCTGCGCCACCGGCTCCTCGTGAAGGCGGATGATTGCTGCGAGGTGCTCCGCGGTGAACCGGTAGGCACGGCCGACTCGCGTGTGCGGGATCAGACGCCGCCGTGCGCGGTCCTTGACCCACCAAGTGGAACAACCGAGCGTCTCGGCGATTTCCTCCGGACGGTAGAGACGAGCCAATGCGTCTTCGCCCTCGTTGCGGGGAAAGGGGCGCGGCAGGGCAGGGGGCATCGCAGCGTGGGGCAAGGGACGTGGCTCCTTGATCGGTGATGGGCGTGCTCGGTCAGCGTCGCTGGGCGAGCTTCGTCACGCGGCGCTCGGCCCCTGTAGCAATACGAGGGGCGAGACGAGGAGGGCTTCGGCGATCACAACGAGGTCGTCGATGTCGCAACGTCGCTGGGCGCGTTCGACGCGGGACAGCATCGTGTTGGACATCGGCCGGCCGAGGGCGGTGACGCGAGCAGCGAGCTCGCGTTGGGCGAGGCCGCGCTCGGTGCGGAGAATTTCAATGGTGCGGGCGACCCTTATCCCGGCTGGGCCGATTTCCAGTGAACGTGCTGCCATGGCTCCAATTCTCAGCTGCATTCGCCGGTTTGGTTAACCGGTGATCGTCGGCTATGTTGCGCCCTTCGCGCTTGACAGACGGGTAGCTATTTCGTCGATACGTTTCCCGTTCCATTGGGCCGAGTAGCGCTCAGCAACGTTTCAGGCGTGGGGTGTTGTGTTGTAGCTTCGCCACTCGCAGGACGTCAACGGCTTGCCGATGTGATCCTTCTGACTCGACGTCAGAACAACTATTTGGTCAACCGGCGATCGTGACCTACCGTTTTCACGCCGCCCTCGCCGACCTGATCCTCGACGGCCTTTCTGCCGTCAGAGATTCGGTCGGACAGGGCTGGATTTGTGCTGCCTGGGTGTGGCTATGTTGACGACACCCCCGAAAACGCGACCGGCTCTCAGCAAGCCCGGCGCCAACGGCCAGCCAACTCCCCTACGCCCGTACCGTCACGATCGACGGTGAGCCGTGGGTACCCGCCCATCGGCCACCGAGTGAGGACCGCCCCACTCTTGGCACGCATCCGCACCATCAAGCCCGAAGCCTTCGTCTCCGAATCCCTCGCCGCCGTCTCCCTGACCGCCGAGCGCACCTTCTTCGGCCTGCTCACCCAGGCCGACGACCAGGGCCGCTACCGCGACCACGCCGCGATCGTCGCCGGACAGCTGTGGGTATTGCGTCCGGAGCACACGCCCGCCGAGGTCGAGAAGGACCTCGCCCAGCTCGCCGACGCCGGCCTGATCTGCCGGTACAAGGGGCCGGACGACAAGTGCTACCTGCACATCGTCACCTGGCACCAGCACCAGAAGATCAACCGGCCCAGCAAGAGCCGTCTCCCGGCCTGCCCGCGCCACAACAATGCAATCGGCGCCCTGGCCAGGACCGAAGCGGTCGACGTCACGCAGGCTGTGCCGTCCGTATCGCACGGAGCCGTCCCGGACGATGCGCTGAACCGTCACGGAGGTGGCAGTGAAAGGGCACGGGACCCTCAAGGCTCCTCAGTCGATATGGACACCGTCGACAAACCCGCAGGTCAGGAGGCATTCAGTGAGCTGTCCCGGAAACCTCGGGGAGACGTGCGCGAGCCTGCGGTGACACCTCACAGTCCGGATCTAGGACCTAGGATCATGGATCTAGGATCTACCCCTTCGGGGGGCGCAAGCGCCCCCGCGCCTGACACCGTCTCGGCTCAGCAGCTCATCGCCGAGTACATCGCGGCATGCCCCCACCGCCCGCCCCAGGACGTCCTGGGCCACCTCGGCCGGGAGGTGCGCAAGCTGCTCGCCGAAGGCATCGCCCCCGACCACATCAAGGCAGGACTCGTCCTCCACCGGACCAAGGGCAGGCACCCCAGCATCCTGCCGAGCCTGGTGCACGAGGCCATGAACGCCGCCCCTGCCCAGCCCGTCATCCACAGGGCGTGGACGAACCCCACCGACGTCGAAGCCGCCTACGGAGAACAGCTCTGACCGCCACCCTCACCCGCGCACCCCAGCCCGTCGGCCCCCTCGCCGACCGCCTCAACGGCATCCTGGCAGGCCGCGGCATCGACCCCGGCACCGTAGCCGCAGAGCCGCCCACCGAGCCCATCACCGCCCTGGAGCTCGCCGACGCCCGCATCCCCGCCCGCTACCGCCACGCCCTCGCCGACCACCCCCAGATCACGGCCTGGGCCGACCAGATCGCCCACGCCGGACGCCCCGGCCCCAGCGGACCCGGCATCGCCGAAGGCCCCTCGCTGCTGATCGCCGGCCCCACCGGCACCGGCAAGACCCACCAGGCGTACGGCGCCGTCCGCGCCCTCCTCTCCCGCGGCGTCCGCCTGCGCTGGGAGGCCACCACCACCGCCGACCTCCACGCCCGCCTGCGCCCCCGCGCCGGCCACGACACCGAACGCGACCTGCAGGCCCTGGCCCGCAGCCCGCTGCTGCTCCTGGACGACCTCGGCGCAGCCAAGACCAGCGAGTGGACCGAGGAGCTCACCTACCGGCTCATCAACCACCGGTACGAGCACATGCTCCCTACCCTCATCACCACCAACCTCCCCACCGCCGAGCTGCGCACCACCCTCGGCGACCGCGTCGCCTCCCGCCTCGGCGAAATGACCGACCGCGTCATCCTCACCGGCCCCGACCGACGACGTCACCGCCCCGCCTGACCTTCAACGGGGTACGGCGGCCGCAAGGCCGGCGGTCTCGGAGCGCGCAGTCATCCGGAACGGGGACCGGCCTCGTCCCCCAACGGGACCGAGCGAGGAAAACGGGGACCGGTCCCCAAGGCAAGTGGGGACCATTCGGGGACCGACGCAGCGACCACGCGGGGACCGGTCCCCGCCAAACACCGACCGGTCCCCATTCGAATTGGGGACCGGTCCCCAAGAATCGCAACGGCTGCGGGACCGGTCCCCGGCAAAGCCGCAGGTCACTGTCCTTATGCGGTCACAGATAGCGGTCCTGCAACGCGGATGGAAGTCAATCGCCAGGGGACCGAGCCCACTGTGTCCCTACCCTTCCGGGACCAGAGAGTCGGGGAATGACGGCACGCGGTCCCGAGCGTGATGAGCCGAGGAATGGGGATCGGTCCCCGCGAACCCGATCCGGCCTGCGGGACCCACCACGCATGGTCCCGTACCCAGCCCCGCCCCGATGCCAGCCCCGTACGGCCGCCACACAGGTCATCGCCACAGAGCACCCACCCAGAAGGCACCGATGCACCGACCACGACACCACACGCCCGACGACACGCGTCGGGCGACCACCATCCCAGCCCCAGGCGGAGCAAGTTGGAGGTTCGGACACTCCCCCGCAGGGGGAGCACCCGAACCCGACCTCGCCCCGGGGGTGGCGGGGCCCGTCCGGCACCAGGGGTCGCCGGACGGGGAGGCTGCGACCGAGGGCGGACCGCAACCAGGCAAGGCCGTCCCGAAGGGCAAGGCCAAGAAGGGGAAGTCACGTCCGCGCGACAAGAAGCAGCGCCCCGCCCACAGCGTCCGCCTCAACGAGCACGAGCTCGCCATCATCCGGTCCGGCGCCGAGCACGTCGGCATGAGCGTGGCCGGGTTCCTGGCCTACTCCGGTCTGGCGGCCGCCCGCGACCAGTCGCGCACCGCGGCGGCCATCGCCACCGAGCGGGACGTCCTGACCGCGCTGTTCGGCGTACGCCGCCAGCTCGGCTGGGCCGGCAGCAACGTCAACCAAGCCGTCAAGGCCCTCAACTCCGGCGTGGACGCACCGCACTTCGCCGCCGCGCTCGCCGACCTACAACGTGCCGCGCAGGCCGTCCAGCGGGCGGCCGACAGGATCACCAACCGACAGGAGGACGAGGCGGCTTGATCCCCCGGATCCACAAGCAGGGCAGCCGCACCCTCGGACTCCTGCACTACCTGTACGGCAAGGGCACCCACGAGGAGCACATCGACCCGCACCTGGTCGCGTCCTTCGACGGCATGGCCCCCGATCCCGGCCGCGATCCTTCGGTGACGAAGAAGGACCTCCGGCACCTCCTCGACCAGCCCCTGTCCCTCCTCGACCCCGGCCGGCGTCCCGAACAGCACGTCTGGCACTGCTCCGTGCGTGCCGCCCCCGAAGATCCGCTCCTCAGCGACGAGCAGTGGGGCGACATCGCTCGCCGCATGGTCGCCGCCACCGGCATCGACCCCGGCGACGGCGCCGGCTGCCGCTGGGCCGCCGTCCGCCACGCCGATGACCACATCCACATCATCGCCACCCTCATCCGGGAGGACGGCCGACGCCCTGACCACCACCGCTCCGGCAAGCGTGCCCAGGCCGAGTGCCGCCTCATTGAAAAGGAACTCGGCCTGCGCCAGGTCGCACCAGGGGATGGCACCGCAGCAAAGCGTTCCACCAGCGCCGAACGCCACAAGGCCGAACGGCAGGGGCGCGAGCGCCCTGCACGCGAGGAGCTGCGCGAAACCGTACGTCGCGCGGCAGCCGGTGCCACCAGCGAGAAGGAGTTCTTCGACCGCCTGGCCGCCGCCGGCGTACTGATCCGGCAGCGCGTCGCGCCCTCCGGCGACCCGCTCGGATACAAGGTCGCCCTCCCCGACGACCGTAACGGTGATCAAGAGCCGGTCTTCTACGCGGGCTCCACGCTCGCTCCCGACCTGTCCTTTCCCCGTATCCGCGAGCGCTTCTCCTGCAACGCCCCGCCCCGGAACCGCAACACACCTGCGGACGCAGCGCCGAGTGGCCCCGCGACGACGCGGCGCCGGGCGGCCACGGCCGCGTGGCAGGCGGTGCTCGTCATCGACCACGGTGAGGATGCCCAAGTGGCCGCGCACATCGCGGCGGCCGGGGAGGTCCTGGACGCGCTCGCCAAAACCTCCGCCGCCCACACCCGCACTGAGCTACGCGAGGCGGCCTTCGCGTTCGAGCGGGCCACCCGCTCCCACGTGAAGGCCGAGCGCGGGCACGACCGTGCCCTGCGCCAGGCTGCCCGCGACCTCGTCCACAGTGGACCCGCCCTCGGCCGCGCAGAAGACGGCGCCACCACGGCGATGCTGATCGACATGGCGTTCTTCCTGGTCACCGCCGCCGCCCACTGGCACGCCAAGAACGAGCACGCCCAGCAGGCCGCCGCCTCCCTCAAGGCCGCCGCGCACCTGCGCGCCGCCTACCGGGCCGCGGCCGACACCCCGTTGGCTGTGCTGTACCAGCGGGGCCGACGTGTGTCCCACCTCCTGCGCCAGAAGCAGGCTGCCCATCTGCGTCAGGCGGTGCCGGAGCTCGTGGAGCGGGTCCTGGCCGAGCCGGGCTGGTATGCCCTGGCGGCCACCCTCTCCGACGCCGAGGCCGCCGGGCACGACCCGGCCGCGCTCCTGGCCGAGGCCGCTGGCCGACGAGAGCTTCAGACCGCGGACTCGGTCAGCGACGTGCTGGTGTGGCGGCTGCGGCGCATGGCCGGCCTGCCCGCCGATGCGGGCACACAGTCTCCCCTTCCGCCGTCGCACCGTGAGGTGGCGACGGCAGCTCCCCTCTCCTCCCCACCTCCTGGTCCTGGGCATCACAGGTAGTCCCACCGCGCGAAGGCGACTTTTGGTCATTTTTCGATCGGAGCGCCTCTGTGCGCGTCTTGTGAGGGTTTGCGGTATGGCGACGCTTCCTGCACCCGAGGACGATGCCCCTCTGTGTCCGCCACTGGCCGTCGTCGTGGCCGACGCGGAGACACGGGGGTGGGAACTTGTCATACACGGAGCACCAGTCGGTGTTCTCGGCGCCCGCAGTGCCCTTGGGGACGGCGACCGACCCCGGCCGGGGCGGCACTCCCTGTCCCCGAGCACCCGAGGAACCGCGCGTGTCCATGTCCCGTATCCCCTTCGAGCAGCTTCCCGCCGACGTCCGACAGGCCGTCGCCGACAAGACCGGCGCCGTGCACCAGGCGGAGAACGTGCAGGGCGGCATGAACTCCGGCATCGCCTCCGTCCTGGAGACCGAGAGCGGCAGCGTCTTCGTGAAGGGCATCCCGGCCGACCACCCGCAGGTCGGTGCGCAGCGTCGTGAGGCGGCGGTCGCCCCGCACCTGTTGGCGTCCTGCCCGCGCCTGTACTGGCACCTGGAGCTCGACGGCTGGAGTCTCCTCGGCTACGAGGTGGTCGACGGCCGCCATGCCGACTACACACCCGGCTCGCCGGATCTGCCGCTCGTCGAAGCCGCGCTCACCGAACTGCAAGGGATCACGGCCCCGGCCGACATCGAGATCAAGGACGCCGTGGGCCGGTGGGCGGAGTACGCTCCACCGGGAACGTTGCAGTACTTCAGCGGCGACGCACTGCTACACACCGACTTCGCCCCGGACAACGTCCTGATCGTCGGCGAGCGGGCCCGGCTCGTCGACTGGGCATGGCCGACGCGAGGTGCGGCGTGGATCGACCCGGGTGTCTGGCGCTGCGGCTCATGGAGGCCGGTCACCCGGTGGAGGAGGCCATCGCCTTCGCCGGTCGATTTCCCTCTTGGCGGGCCGCCGAGCCGGAGGCCCTCACCGCGTTCGGCGAGGCCACGGCGGCACTGTGGCGGGAGATCGCCGAGGGAGACGGGACGCCGTGGAAGCTGGGTATGGCGGAGCGCGCGGCAACACTTGCACGCGTCCTCGGCGGAAGGCTGTAGGCGCTCTCAATCGTGTGACCCGGCTGCTGGCCACACCGGGGAACTCGGTGACTGCCGTGCGCCCCGCCAGCGCATGCGGGACCTCGGGGGAACTTCACCGTCAGGCCGCCCCGGCGCTTTCGGCTTGGCATCCGCGTGCCGCTGTCCAGGTCTTCCGCCCGGACCGCTGACCATGCCCTTGATCAGCGAGTCACGCCGAGCGTGGCATCCTCCGCGCCGTCCGCGTCCGTGGCGTCGCTGAGCCCGAGGCGCGGGTGCTCGATGTGGTGGACGGCCTGGTCGAGGAGTTCGGCACCCCAACACCAAGTAGTAATGGGATTCGTTTTCATGTAGCTTCTGCATGTTCACCGACCTAGGAGGACCCCATGGCCGTTCCCAAGCGGAAGATGTCCCGCAGCAACACCCGTCACCGCCGCGCCCAGTGGAAGGCGGCCACGCCGACGCTCGTGCCGATCACCGTCGACGGCGTCCCGTACCTGGTGCCCCAGCGACTGGTGAAGGCGTACGAGCGCGGGCTGCTGCGGCCCGAGGACTGACCGTTCATGCCTTACGAGCGACTGCCCGTCACCGTCCTGTCCGGATTCCTCGGTGCGGGCAAGACCACCCTCCTCAACCACATCCTCGGCAACCGCGAGGGACTGCGCGTCGCGGTCATCGTCAACGACATGAGCGAGGTCAACATCGACGCCGCCCTGGTGCGCGGCGGCGAGGCCGCCCTGTCGCGCACCGAGGAACGCCTGGTCGAGATGACCAACGGCTGCATCTGTTGCACCCTGCGCGACGACCTGCTCGAGGAAGTCGACCGGCTGGCCCGCGAGGGCCGCTTCGACTACCTGCTCATCGAGTCGTCCGGCATCTCCGAACCCATGCCGGTGGCCGCGACCTTCGCCTTCGCCCGCGACGACGGCGCCACCCTCGGCGAGATCGCCCGCCTGGACACCATGGTCACGGTCGTCGACGCCGCCAACTTCCTGCCCGAGCTGACCAGCGGCAACGAGCTCGTCGAGCGCGGCCTGGACCAGTACGAGGACGACGAACGCACCGTCAGCGACCTGCTGATGGACCAGGTGGAGTTCGCCGACGTCATCGTGCTCAACAAGCTCGACCTAGTCGACCAGGAGTCGGCGGACCGGCTGCGGGCGACACTCACCCGCCTCAACCCGGTCGCGCGCGTCGTCCCGGCCGTTCACGGCCGCGTGAAGGCCGGCGACGTACTGGGCACCAGGCTGTTCGACCTGGAACGCGCCCAACAGGCCCCCGGCTGGGTGATGGAGCTCAACGGCGACCATGTCCCCGAGACGGAGGAGTACGGGATCTCCTCGACCGTCTTCCGCTCCGAGCTGCCGTTCCACCCCGACCGGCTGTGGACGTTCGTGACCCAGGAGCTCGACAGCGGCGCGTACGGGCAGATCCTGCGCTCCAAGGGGTTCTTCACCCTGGCCAACCGCCCGCAGGTGACGGGCCTGTGGTCACAGGCCGGCTCCGTCGCGCGCTTCGAGCCCTCCGCCGCCCGCGACACCGACAGCCCCGGCGGCCAGGAACTGGTCTTCATCGGCACGCACCTGCACGCGGACGCACTGCACGCGGCACTGACCGACTGCCTCATGGCCGACGGCGAGAGCCTGCCGCCCGTCGATCCGTTCCCCTCCTGGGACTCCTACGGCATCGACGACAGCTGCGAGCACGAGCACCCCGAGCTTGTAGCGGGGGCCTGAAGACCCCGGGCCGGGCGGTGAACGCAGCCACGGCGCCGCCCGGCCCGGCAGCCGCCCGGTCACCCAAGCTGCCCGAGCATCAGTTGGAGCGCGCGACGTACCGGGAGCAGCCCCGGGCGTACTGCCGCCCTCACGTCGTGACATCCCGGTTCGCCATCATCGCCCCGGCGGGCGGCGAGGACGCCGCGCACCGCTTCGCGGACCCGTCAGCCGTCGGGTGGCCTTCCCCTGCTCACCGGGTGAGCACTCGGGAAAACGCCCCGCCCGCACGGGAGAGTTCGTCCCATGTGCCGGTCTCCGCGATCCGGCCGTTCTCCAGGACCGCTATCCGATCCGCTCGCTGCACGGTCGTCGGCCGGTGAGCGATCACCACCGTCGTACGCCCCCGGGACGCGGCCGCGAGCGCCGCGGACAGCTCCGCGTCCCCCGCCGTATCCAGGTGGGCCGTCGTTTCGTCCAGGACGAGGACCCGCGGGTTCGTCAGCAGCGCCCGTGCCAGGGCAATGCGGGAGCGCTGCCCGCCGGAGAACGTCGCGCCGCGCTCGCCGACCTGCGTGTCGTACCCGTCGGGCAGGGCCTTGGCGATCCGGTCGACGCCGCAGACGCGGGCGGCCGCGTGCAGCTCGTCCTCGGTCGCGTCCGGGCGGGCCAGGCGGAGGTTGTCGGCGAGCGTGCCGTGGAAGAGCGGCGTGTCCTGACCGACGACCGAGATGGTACGGCGCAGTTCCTCCTCCGCCAGCTCCCGTATGTCGACGGGCGAGCCACAGACCCCGACCAACTCGACGGAACCCTGCATCGGATCCCAGAAGCGCGCCAGCAGATGCGCGCAGGTGGACTTGCCGGTGCCGGACGCCCCCACCAGTGCGAGGGTCTCACCGGAGTGGACCGTCAGGTCGAGGCCGTCAAGCACGGGCGCCCCTCCGTAGTCGAAGCGAACCCCCCGCATCCGGACGCCCAGGGGTCCGGCCGGCGCCGGGCGGGGCGAGGCGGGCGTGGGCGCCCCCGCCCGGGCGCGGATCGCCGCGCCGACGCGGGAGGCCGCCGCACGCAGCCCGGCCGCCTGGCCGAGCGCGGCGGCGGAGTCGGCGACCGGGGCGAGGACGCCGAGCGCCAGTGCCATGGCTGCCGGTGCCCATGCCCCGCTGAGCGAGTGCGCGGCCGTACCGACCACCCCGACGACTGCCGCCACCACGAGCAGGTCGCGCACCGCCGCCGCGCCCGCCTCCCACGCGTGCTCCGAGCTCTGTGCCTTCCCCAGCCGCTCACCCTGCTTGCGCAGACCGGCGCGCCGCTGCTCCAGCGCGCCGAAGGCGAGTAGTTCGCGTAGCCCGTCCACGGTCTCGACCGCCTCTGCGGACAGCTCGGCGGCTGCCTGGCGCGTGCGGGCACCGCGCGTCGCCCGCGCCCGGCCGTCCAGCAGCGGCGCGAGGACCAGCAACCCGGCCGCGGGGACGATCGGGGCCAGCAGCCAGGTCTCGACCACGGCCAGCACTGCCGTGCCGGCCGCGAAGACGGTGCCGGAGGCGAGGATCTGGGCGACGGCGTGCGCGTAGAAGAACTCCAGCGCCTCCACGTCGGCCTGTGCCGCCGCCGCGAGGTCGCCGCTGCGCCGGCCGGCTATGCGCGCGGGCGCGCTGCGGGCCAGCCCGTCGAAGACCCGTACCCGCAGCTCGGCCAGCACCCGGTACGCCAGGTCGTGCGACAGGTCCATCTCCCGCCAGGTGGCGAGCGAACGCAGCAGAACCAGTGCGATGAGAGCGATGACGGTGGCCGGTGCCGGGACGGAGTGCTCCATGACTGCGGTACCGACGGTGTGCGCGGCAAGAGTCACCAGCGCGACGAGTGCCGCCTGATCGAGGAGCGCCGCACCGAAAGTCCGTGCCGTCATGGCCTTGTGCGCCGCCAGCACCGGCAGCAGGGCCCGCAGGGCACCGCGCTCGGTCCTGGTCACCGTGGTGGTCATGCCGCCTCCTGAACGCGTCCCGCGGCCACCAGCCGCGCATACAGCCCGTCTTGCGCCAGGAGGCTCATGTGCGTCCCGACCCCGTCGATGCGACCGCCGTCCAGGACGACGATCCGGTCGGCGTCCCGTACGGACGCGAGGCGGTGGGCGACGATCAGGCAGGTGCGGCCGCGCGCCGCACGGAGCAGCTCGCGGCCGATGCGCGACTCGCGGTGCTCGTCCACCGCACTCGTGGCCTCGTCCAGAACCAGGACCGGCGCGTTCGCGAGCAGGGCCCGGGCGAGCGCCAGGCGTTGGCGCTGACCGCCCGAGAGCGTCGCACCGCGCTCGCCGACCTGCGTGTCGTAGCCGTCGGGCAGCCGCGTGATCTCGTCGTGTATGCCGGCGGCGCCGGCGGCGGCGTACAGCTCCTCGTCGGTCGCGTCGGGGCGGGCCAGACGGAGGTTGTCGGCGACGGAGGCGTGGAAGAGGTAGGTCTCCTGGGAGACGACCGCGATGCCGCGTCGAAGAGAGGCGAGAGTGAGGGCGGTGTGGTCCGTGCCGTCGAGGGTGATGTTCCCGCCGTCCGGGTCCCACTGGCGCAAAAGGAGCGCGAGGAGCGTCGACTTGCCGGCGCCGGAAGGACCGACGATGGCTGTGGTGCGGCCCGAGTCGGCGGTGAACGTGATCCCGCGCAGTGCGGGACGTGCGGCGCCCGGGTAGGTGAAGTGCACATCGTCGAAGCGGATCTCGGGCGGTTGGTGCGGAGTCGGCTCAGTGCCTTCGTCGCGTACGGCGGGTTGCGCTGTGCGGAGCTTGGTGATGCCGTCGGCGGCCGAGAGGCCGAGGTAGCCCGCGTGCCACTCGCGCGACAGGTCCCGGATCGGGCGGAAGCACTCGGAGGCCAGCATGAGGACGAGGTAGGTGCCGGTGGCGGCGGTCCGGCCGGATGCGGCAGAGGCGCATGCGACGAGCGCGGCGGCGACCGTGCCGCCCTGGACGGCCAGGTCCGTGATGCCGGTGTCGACGAGTGAGACCCGCAGCTTGGCGACGGTGGCACGGTGCAGGGCCGCCGAACGCTCCTCCAGGCGCGCTCGGGTGCGGGTGACCGCGCCGGCGGCCCGGAGCGCCGGCATGCCCTGGAGCGCCTCGAGGTAGTCCGCGGACAGCGCCTCGTACGAGCCCCAGTGCTCTTGACCGCGGCGGGCGAGCAGCTTGTCCCACCAGCGCGGGACGAAGAGCGCCAGGAGAAGCGCCGGAGTGAGGGCGAGCAGTGCATACGGTTCGACCGCTGCGACGGCGGCGAGGAGCGGGAGCGGCAGCACGCAGGTGACCAGAAGTTGTGGGAGGTAGCGGGAGACGTACGCGTCGACACCCTCGACACCGTCGACCAGTGTGGCGCGTACGGCTCCTGCGCGGTGGTCCGTGCCGCGCAGGGGCCCGAGGGCGGCGAGGCGTTCGAGGAGCTCGTCGCGCAGGCCGATCCGTACGCGTGCCCCGGCGCGGACGGCGAGGACGCGCTGGCGGTGACCCAGTACGGCGCGGACGGTGACGGCGGTGAGGACCGCGGCCAGCAGGGCGGGCAGGCCGGAGATCTCACCGCGCGCGATGCGGGCCAGGGCCAGAGCGATGAGCACCGCCTGGGCGAGGTGGGTGACGGCCACGGCGCCGAGCAGAGCGGTGGCCCCGAGGAGGGGGCGTCGCGCGATCCGTGCGGCGCGCAGCAGTTCCGGGTGGAACATCATGGCCGGTCGGTCCCTTCTGTGTGCTGTGTGCGGACGCCCAGCGCGAGGGCGTGGATGATGTGGGGCGGGCCGCAGGGGCCGTGCTGCCAGGAGCCGATGGGGCGCGAGGCCAGACCGAGATGGGTGGCGACCGCTTGGGCGAGGCCGACACCGTGGCCCGCGAGCACGTGGTCCTGGCGCACCTGGGCAGGCGGTACGTCGTCGGGGCAGCCGTGCGCGACAAGCAGGGCACCGACGTGCCCGAGCAGTGACTGGCCTGCGGCCCGGGCGGCCAGGTCCGCGGGGGCGGCCTCGTCTGCGAGGGCGGCCGCTGTACCGGGGTGGCGGGCGGTCAGCAGGCGCCACGGGACCGGGGCTGTGCGGCGGGCGGTTGTCAGGACCTGTTCCAGCAGGGTCCTCTCGGGAACGCCCGGGAAGGGCGGCTGCGCGCTGCGGCGGGACGTCAGGGCGGTGTCGGGCAGTCCGGGAGCCGCCGTGGGACACCAAGTCGTCGTGCCAGGCAGGGAACTGAGGATGCGCCACGCCTCCTGGAGGACGGGCGGCGGGGTGTGGGATGTCGGGAGGGGCGGGGCGCCGGGGGCGTAGGCCGCCCAGTGGTCGAGGGCGTCGGCCGGCCCGGGTGTGAGTCGTACGGCCGCGAGCGGGTGTTCCGGCTCGGCTCCGTGCCAGTCGGGCGGGAGGCCCACCGCTGCGGCGAGGAGGGTGATGTCCGCGTCCGGGCACCATTGCGGCGCGCCTGCGAGCGCGAGTGCGGCGGTCGCGTGCCCGGTGTCCAGGAGCAGCAGCGGCCATGCTCGATGGCCGTAGTGGGACACCGTGCGCCGCGCGGTGACGGTGAGGACGGCGATCGCGCCCGGCGGCGCGTCGGCGGATACGGTGCCGCGCGCGAGCAGGCGGTGCCGTACGGGGTCGTACGCGTATCGGCCGGGCGGGACCGTGTTGTCGGGGCCCAGGAGGAGGTGGGTGTTGACCGGGTGCAGTGCGCCGGCGGAGGCCGCGGGCCGCAGGCGGTTGCCCCCGAGGGACAGGCGCAGGAGCCGGTCCAGGTGCGACGGGACCGGGTGAGGCTCCCCGGGCCACGGAGTGACCTGGTGGCCTGCCGGGATGTCAGGGCCGGGCGACTGTGGGGAGCGGGCGCGGGCGAGGGCGGCGTGGAGGGACGTCATCACATGTGGGGCGGTGGCGCGAGGGTGAAGTCGGCAGCGGTGGTGGGCGCGCTGGTGCGCCACTGTCGTGACAGCGCCTGCTCTGCGAAGCGCGGGCAGCCTAGGTAGGCGAAGGCCGCGGGCTGGTTCGGAATGAGGCCGGACACGAGGACGCGGGCGACGCGGAGGGGCGTTTCGAGGATGTCCTCGGTGGTCAGGTCGAAGGTGATCACACGGTGGCCGGCAAGGCGGGAGCTGAGGACGGATCGTGTGGTGGGTTTGATGTCGGTGATGGGGACGGTGCCGAGCGCAGGGTCGGTGAAGCGGCGGGCGTGGGGAGCCATGCGCGGGTCGAGCCACACCTGGACGTGGGCCCCCAGGTCGCGTACGGCTGCGAAGTCCTCGCCGCAGGCGTCGAGGTAGCGCCGGTCGGGGCGGTGGTCGAGGTAGAGGCCGCGGGCCAGCATGCCCGCGTCGATGGCTTGGAAGACCCAGCCGTCGGCGTCGGTGGTGCCTTGGGTGAAGACCCAGGTGTGGACCGCTTCGAGGACCGCCTTGCGGGCGGCTTCGGCGGGGTCGTAGCGGCAGGCGAAGCCGGCGGCGTGGATGCCGCGGGCGGGATCGTGGACGAGTGCGGCCATGCACGGGGCGAACTCGGAGGGCATCTCGACGATCCACACGTCGAGGGTGGTGCCGGCGAGGTCGTCGAGCAGGCCGGGCACGCTGGCGGGGTCGATGCCGCGGGTCGGGCCGTCGAGGTGCCACCACAGTTCGAGGGCGTCGCGTTCGACGATTTCGAGGAGCGCTCGTTCGACGGCGTCGTCCAGGCCCTGTCCGGTGGCGATGCCCGCGTAGTTGAGGTGGTGGGTGCGCGGGAGCAAGCGGTGCTCGCCCTGGCGCCAGTTGAGATGGGTGAGGGCGACGGGGGCCCAGCACTCCTCGCCGTCCTCGGTGCCGCGGGCCCACAGGGCGGGGGTGTCGGGGGTAAGAGGGCGGTAGGGGAAGTTCTCGCGTGCGTACTGCCAGGGGGCGTAGGCCGGGACGTCGCTCGGGCCGTACAGGCGCTTTCCCTCGGCGGTGAGTTCGGCGGCGGTGGCGCGACGCGGCGCGTCGGGGTGGCCCTGCTGGGGCACACGGTTGCCGCAGTACCGTTCGACTGCCTCGGCGATGGCGGCGATCCGCGCGCCGGCCGGGTCGCCGAAGGTGGTGCCGAGCGAGACCCGGTCGGCGGGCCACGCGCCGAACCGGCGGGCGTCACAGACGTCGGCGGTCATCGCGGTGTAGCGGGGCGGGGCTCCGGTGGGGTGCGGTACGGGCTCGACGCCGCGTATCAGCCCGCAGACGGGGTCCACGAGGGATTCGATGGTCACGTCTGGATCTCCTGGGCGGGATCGAGGGGATGGACGCCCCGGACAACGGGGAGGCAGAGGGCGCTGCCGCGCGTGCGGACGGCGCGGCGGGAGGGCAGTAGGCGGATGGCCGCCACCGGGTCCTCGCCGGTGTGCGGGTTGCGGGCGTGCGCCGGGAAGTGGTGGCCCGCGACTTCGAGGCGGAGCCGGGTCCCGGCGCGCAGGCGACGGGCCAGGTGTCCGAGCGGGACGGTGAAGGGCCCGGGTTCCGTGCGGCGCACGATGCCGGTGGCGAGCGGTTCGGCCCGGCCGGCGGGGTCGAGCGCGACGAGCCGTACGGCCCAGTCGGCACAGGGCGCGTCGGCGACGGCGTCCAGTCGGGCTTCGGCGGGGCCGAGGATGTCGAGGGGACGCGGCAGGGGTGGCGAGAGCAGCAGGCAGCGGTCCGGGGTGCCCTGGACGGGGACGTTCAGGTCGTCGGAGCGAACCGGTTGGTGGGGATCGGCGACGAAGTCGGCGCCGTTCAGGAGGCGCAGACGGGTGCCGAAGGCGAACGTGGCGGGGTGGCCCGGTCGGGGGCGACACCAGTGATCGCTGCCGCCGAGCGCGACCGCGCCGGTCCGGCCCGCGAGGATGCCGGCGAGTGCGGCGCGGGCCCAGCCGGCGTAGAGCTCACCGAGGTTGAGCCGGTGGCCGGGGCGTGCCCCGGGTGCCGGCTCCGCGGTGAGCCGGTGGCCCCAGGGGCCGAGCAGCAGCCGGGCGGGGCCGGGCCAGTTCCGCCAGAGCCGGATGGTGTCCTCGGCGAACGGGTCGCGGCTGCCTCCGACGGAGAGCAGGGGCACGCGGGCCCCGGGCATGGCGCGGCGGGGTGCGTGCCACAGGGCGGGCCACGCCGGGAGGTCCAGGATTTCGCTGACCGGGAGGTGTTCCAGCGCCCTCGGGGTGCGGGTTTGGCGGGCGCCGTGCTGGGACCACCAGCCGACGCGGGCCTGGAGGCGTTCGGGGCCGGTGGTTTCGCGGGCCGTCTCGGCGAGTCCGAGGGCGGGAACGGCGGCGATCACCGCGTCGGCACCGGGCGTGACGAGGGCGCAGTACGCGGCGTACGAGGCGCCTGCGGCGACCACGTGGCCGTTGCTCCAGCGCTGGGCGCGGATCCAGTGGAGGGTCGTCTCGCCGTCCTTGGGTTCGTGAGCGCCGTACGGGTGCCAGTCGCCCTGCGATGCGTGTCGGCCGCGTACGTCCTGGGCGAGGGCGGCGAAGCCCCGGGCGGCCCAGCCGCGCAGCTCGGCACGGTGATGGCGGCGGTCGTAGGGAGTGCGGATGACCACGGTGGGGTGGGTGCCCGGCGCCGGGGGAAGGCAGACGTCGGTCGCCAGGCCGTCGATGGGGACGGTGGTGGTCATCGGCGGGGGTCCAGCGGGGCGACGCGCGGTACCGGCAGGACGGGGTGTTCGGTGACGGTGAGGTCGCGCAGGTCGATGCGGCGCAGCCGACGCCGTACGGGTAGGGACGCGCCGTTCGCCCAGGCGATGAGGTCCCCGGTGAGCAGTGCCGCGGTGAGCGCGGCTGACGCCTGCGAGTGGCCGGGGGCCTCGTCGGGGGTGGCGTGGCCGGCCCAGTAGGCGGCAAGTTCGCGGTACGCGGGGGTCGCGGCGAGCCGGCGGAGCCGTACGTGCGCGGAGGTGACGTCACCGGGCGCGCAGGCAAGCGGCTCGAGCCAGGCGTGGGCGCCCTCCCGGTGGCAGCGAAGCCAGGCCGTACCGCGTTGGGGCAGCTCGTCGGCCTCCTCCCAGATGCCTTCGGTGGCGGGCCTGTTCAGGCACCAGACGACGGCGGTGCGGTGGGGGTCCTCGATACGGAAGTGGCTGCGCACGGTGGCTCCCGCGTCACGGACGCACCGGGTGAGCGGCCCTGTGAGCTCGGGATCGCCGAGCACGACCACGGTGCGTCCGTCGAGCGGGGCGGGTGCCGGTGTGCGGGTGGCGTAGCCCGCCTCCTCGAAGGCCCGTGTCAGGGCAAGGAGTTGGGGGTTGCCAGGACCACCGTCGGTGAGGTGGGAGAGGAGCTCCTTCTCGTCCGCCGTGCCCGTGTTCACCCGCAGGAACCTCCCGTCGGGCGTGCGGACGGCGAGGCCCCGCCTGGGGACGGTGACGAGGACGACGCCGGGGGCAAGCCGCACGGTGGCCACGAGCATTCCTCCAAGGGGGAACAAGGGAGAAGGGGGCTGGACGGGCCCGCCCGGGAAGGCGTTCCGGGCGGGCCCAGGTTCGGTAGGCGGGCTTACTTGTCCGCGTCCACCTCGACGGCGTCGTCGAAGGGGTTCTCGACGAGGGCGTTGGAGTGGGTCGCCGACAGGTGGGCGAGCTGACCCTGCTCCGCGATCGGCGTGAACACCTTGTCCTGCTCCATGAATGAGCCTCCGTTCAGTACGGGTGACCGCGCCGCCGGACCGGCGACGCACCACCGACACTAGTGAAGATGATTATCATTTCGCAAGGCCCCGGAGAGCGGGTGATCCGGGTAACACACCGGCCAGCCGCCCTCCGGGTCGCGCCCCACCCGGCCTGCCACGCCCAGGACTTCGGCCAGCAGAGCCGGGGTGACCACCTCGGCCGGGGGGCCGTCCGCCGCCACGCGGCCGTGCCGCAGCGCCACGATCCGGTCCGCGAACCGCGCCGCGTGCCCCAGGTCGTGGAGCACCATCACGACCGTCAGCCCGCGTTCCTCGCGCAGCCGTACCACCGTCTGCATGACCTCCAGCTGGTGACGCAGGTCGAGGTACGTGGTCGGCTCGTCGAGCAGCAGTACGCGGGTGTCCTGGGCGAGCGCCATGGCCAGCCGGACGCGCTGGCGCTCACCGCCCGAGAGCGCGTCCACCGGCCGGTCCGCCCACTCGGTCACTCCGACGTCGGCCATGGCCCGGGCGCACACCGCGTCGTCACCGTCGCGGAGCATGCCGAGCGGCCCCCGTGCCGCGTACCGCCCTTGGCGCACCAGGTGACGCACTGTCATTCCCGGTACCTGGGGGGCCTGCTGGTGCAGCAGGGCCACCCGGCGGGCGGCCGCCCGCCGCGAGAGGCGGGGCAGGTCGTCACCGTCGAGCAGGACCCGTCCGGCGGCCGGTTTCAGCAGGCCGGCGCAGAGCCGCAGCAGGGTGCTCTTGCCGCAGCCGTTGAGGCCCACGAGGGCGACCAGCTCGCCGGTGGCGATGCCCAGGTCGATCCCGTCGAGGACCTCCCGGCCCGGGTAGCCGAAGCGGAGCCCTTCGACCCGTATCGCACCCATGGTCCCGGCTTCCACGACAACGTCCACCTTCACTCCTCACTCGCCGTGCGGCGGCGTGCCACGATCAGCAGCAGCGCCGCGCCACCGCAGGTCGTGAGCGCCCCGACGGGGATGCTCAGCCGGTCCATGTCCAGTGCGGCGGCGGCCATCCGGGACAGCCACTGGGCACCCGCGTCCGCGGCCCCCACCACGATGGCGCCGAGCAGCGCCGCCCCGGGGAGCGCGGCGCGCAGGTCCGCCCCGAAGAGGGCGAACGCGAGGTGGGGTACGAGCAGCCCGACGAAGCCGAGCGCGCCCACGGCCGAGACCGCCCCGGCGGTGAGCGCCACGGCGCACACGAGCGCCGCGACCCGCGCCCGTCCGGTGTTCAGCCCGGTCGCCGCGGCCTGTTCCTCCCCGCAGCGCAGCAGGGTCAAGGGGGCCGCCATCGCGCAGGCGGCGACGGCCCACGCGGTCGCCCAGGGCCACAGCAGGTGCCAGTGGGCCCACACACGGCCCTCGGTGGAGCCGACCAGCCACTGGACGACACTGCCGAGCTCGCCGGGGGCAACCAGCAGCACCATGGCGGTCATTCCGGCGAGCACCGCCGAGACGAGCACGCCGTTCACGGCCATCTGCGTGGAGTCGCCCCTCTCACGCCCGGCCAGCAACCACAGCAGCACCGCCCCCGAGAACCCGCCCAGGCACGCGGCCGCCACCACCGCGGCCGGGGATTCCCAACCCGCCAGGCCCAGCCCGGTCGCGGTCACCGCGCCCAGAACGGCGCCCGGTGTGACGCCGGTGACCTCGGGTCCGGCCAGCGGATTGCGCAGCGCCGACTGCAGAACCGTGCCGGCCAGGCCCAGCGAGGCGCCCGCCGCCAGCGCCACCAGGGTGCGCGGCAGGCGCAGGTGAAGAACGATGTGCCGAGCGGTGGGGTCGCCGCCGCCGTTCAGCACCTCCCAGACGCCGGAGGCCGGCAGCGCGCGTCCGGCACACAATCCGGCAGCCGCGACGGCCGCGACGAGCAGCATCAGAACGGCTGTTCGGCGGGCGTACGTCCGCGTGTACGTCATCGGCGGCTCGCTTTCAGCAGGGCGACGCCCGCCGGGACGCCGAGCAGGGCCGTCCAGGCGCCGACCGGGGTCTCGGTCGGCGCCAAGGCGAGCCGCGCCGGCTGGTCCGCGCAGGCCACCACGAGCGCGCCCCACGCCGCCGACCACGGCAGCCAGCCCACCGCGTCCGAGCCTGGACGCAACCGGCGTGCCAGGTGGGGTGCGAGAAACCCGACCCAGGCGATCGGCCCGCACACGGCGACGACCGGCGCGATGAGCAGCACGGAGATGGCGAGCGCGGCCAGCCGTGCCCGTCGTACCCGTACACCCAGTGCCTGGGCGTCGTCGTCGCCGAGCCGCAGCACGCTCAGCACCGGGGCGCACAGGACCAGCGTCGGGACGGCGACGAGAAGCCAGGGCCCGAGGCCCGTCACGTCGTCCCAGGTCCGGGCGGAGAGGCTGCCGAGCAGGTAGCGGTAGATGAGCTGGAGGTCGAACTGGTCGGCCAGGACCATCAGCACGAGCAACGCGGCCTGAAGGGCGGCGGCGACGGCCGCCCCGGTGAGCAGCACGGCCGAGGGGCTGCGCCCGAACCCGGCCGCGAGCAGCGTCAGGACACCGCCGAGCGCCGCACCGCCGATGGCGAGCAGTGGCTGCACCGCGAGCGGCACGGACAGGGCGAGGACCAGCGGGGCCGCGACGCCGAGCGCGGCCCCGCTGGAGACGCCGAGCATCTCGGGGACGGCGAGCGGATTGCGCAGGGCCTCTTGGAGGACCAGCCCGGCGGCGCCCAGGCAGGCACCGGCGACGAGCGCCAGCACGAGCCTGGGCAGCCGCAGTTCGGCGATGACGACGCCGGCGAGGCCGTCCCCTCCGAGCGCGTCGGCGAGTGCGGAAGGCGGCACATACGGCGTTCCCAGGCACAACGCGCTGGAGACGACCGCCACCAGCACCGCGGCGGCCACAGTGACATGGCGCACGGTCCCTTGCCCGGTCACTTCAGTGCTGCCGTCGCCTCGTCGAGGACGATGCCGAGCGACCGGGTGCCGCGGCCCTTGGCCCACACCTCGGAGTCGACCTCGTGGACATCGCCGTTCTTGACGGCCCGGATGCGCGACCAGAGCGGGTTCTTGGCGAGCTTGTCGGAGAGCTTGCCCTCGGAAGAGCCACCGAAGGAGAGCGTCTCGACGAACAGCACGTCGACGTCGGCGGCGAGGATCTCCTCCATGCTGTACGTCCCGTCGACGCCGCGACTCTTCCACGGGTAGTGCGCGATCTTGGGAAAGAGCCCGGCGACGACGTCATTGCCGGGCGTGGCGACGCCGAAGTTCTCGTCGCTGCCGAAGATGATGAGCGCGGTCTTGTCGCTCCTGGCACTCTCGGCCTCGGCGAGCTTGGCACGGAACGCCTTCTCGGCCGCCTCGCCCTGCGAGGTGCGTCCGGTGAGCGCGGCGAGGTTGCGCAGGTAGCCGACGCTGTCCTCCCAACTGCCCGGCTGAACCGGCCAGAACACCGTCGCACCCTTCAGCGCCGACGCGAGCTTGCCGTGCGTGTCCTCCAGGCCGATCACCAGATCCGGCTGGTGGGAGAGGATCGCCTCGGTCTCGGGCGCGAGGAAACCGCCCGGTACGACCGGTATCTTCGCGGCCTTCTCCTTACCCAGGAACTTCGGGTGGGCGAGCAGCTCGGAGTTGGTGGCGGCAGGCGCCATGCCCAGTTCGGCGAGCATGTCGTCGCAGAGCGCGACGAGACAGACCACACGCCGCGGCGCGGCCTTCGTGGCGACGGTGACGCCCTTGACATCGGTGACGGAGCGGGCGGCGTCGATGGGCTCCACCTTCACATCGGTCCTGGCCCCCGCACCACCTTCCCCCTTGTCGCCGGTCTCGGCGGCGGTGGATCCGCAGCCGACGAGCAGCGCCCCCATGACGGCCGCGGCGGCACAGCGGCGAACGGTCCGCAGCATTCTGCGTGACATATGACTCTCGGCTCTCCGTGTCGTTCCCGGGGCGGATCCGGATGTGAGGCAGAGGCGCCCCAGGCCGTTCCCCCACCACACGAATAGGCACATGATAATCATTACCGATAACCCGTTCACCCCGCCACCCCTCCAGGAGTCCCGCCATGCCGCTCGCCCCGCGCCTGCTGACAGCCGACCAAGTCGCCGGATCCATAAGGGTGCTGAACCTGCCGGACGGCCGGGTGACGGGTGTCGTGGAGGGCCGGCACCTCGCCGAGCACGCCGGCTTCCTCGCCCTTCCGGGCGGCCACTGGGCGTTCGTCGACGACCTCGCGGGCGAACTCGTCGTCCTCGACCCGTACGGCCCGGACGCGGGACGCCCGCTGATCGCGGCGACGGCGCCGGTGGCCACTCCGGCCGAACACCTGGCGGCCGACGCGTCGGGCCGCCGGCTCGCGGTCACCACGGGTCTGGGCCGCAACTGGGAGCCGTGGTCGGATCTGCTGACCACGGTCGACCTCGACCGCGGCAGGTCGGTCCGGGTGCGTACGCGGGCCGGCGAACCGGGCGTGACGGTGATGTGCGGCTCCGGCGGCCCGCTCGTCGTCCTGCGGCACCGCGAGCCCGGCACGCTGACCGCGTACCGCTACGACGACCTCCAGGGCGCCGTCCCCGCCAGTCCCCCCGCGCCCCCCGCGTACGAGACGGAGCTGCCCGACCACGACGGCCATGGCGACGCCTACGACCGGCTCACCGGGCGGCTGTTCGCCGCCGGGTCCTCCGGAGTGCATCGGGCCCGGCGCGACGGCGACCGGCTGCTCATGGAGGAGCCGATCCCCTGGGCCGGGCCCGGACGCGGCTACTACCTGCGGCTCGATCCCGTGCGGCGGACCCTGTGGTCGTGTGTACGCGGCGGCCCCACCGATCCGGGGCGATGGCCGGAGTGGACCAACGACGCCTGGTTCCACACCCTCGACGGGGGCCGCACCGGCCGCCTGCCGCTCGGCCCCGGGCTGGTCTTCCGGCTCGCGGTCGCCGCGCACCACGTGGCGTACGCGCGTGTGCACCCCGACGGCGACGAACTGATCCTGCTGACGGCCGAACTCCCGGGCGACGAGCCCCGAGTCATCGCCCGTCACCCGCTGCCGCCCATGGACGGCGCGCCGAGGCCCGGCGGAACGCCGTGGGACGGAGTGCAGCGCCGAGCGATCGCCGCCTCGCCGGGCGCCCCGCTCACCGCCGTCACCCGCGGCGGCCACGGCGAGGTCCACCTCTTCGACGGAACCGGGCACGTGGCCACGCTCACCGTGCCGACCCCCCTCGACGACGGCGGCCACCTGGCCCTGACGGCTCCGGAGGACCGCGCCTGGGAGGACCCGGTGGGCCGCTGACGGCGGACGTGGGGACGACCGGCGGCGCGGGCCGCCCCGGCCGTCCGTACGGCTAGCGGGAGCCGTACGGGAGGAGGGCCATCTCGCGGGCGTTCTTGATGGCCCGCGCCACCTGTCGCTGCTGCTGACGCGTCACGTGGGTCACCCGACGGCTGCGGATCTTTCCGCGGTCGGATATGAACTTCCTCAGCAGGTCGGTGTCCTTGTAGTCGACGTACGTGATGCCGGCGGCGTCCAGCGGGTTGACGCGCGGGCGCTTGACGGTCTGCCGTCGGGTACTTGTGCCTCGGGGCATGGTCAGTTCGGTCCTCTCCAGCGGGGTGTGGGGGCGACACGCCTTCGGGGCGGGGCGTCGCCGGGACGGTTCACGGTTCAGGCAACGGGGTCGAGCAAATCGTCGAAGGCGTGCGGTAGTTCCTTCCAGCCCTCCCTGCCCGCCGCGTACTCCTCGTCGGTGAGCAGGCAGGAGTCGAGCAGGGCCAGAAGACCGTCGCGGTCCAGGCCGGGCGAGGTGAAGGTGAGGTACTGGCAGCGGTCACCGTGTTCGGGATGCCAGTCCAGGGAAGCGGCGACGCGGCGTTCGGCGGGCACCATCTCCCAGGCGGCATCCGGCAGGGCCGCCAGCCAGGGGCCCGCGGACTCCACACACAGCGCGCCGCCCGCGGCGTCCCACGACAGCAGCGTGTCGGGATGGTCGGCCAGCCAGAACCGCCCACGGCTGCGGGCGGCCGCGCAGGTCAGGTCCTCCAGTGCCGCGTGGAGACGCTGTGGGTGGAAGGGCCGTTCGCGCCGCCAGGCGAGGGTGCCCACGCCGTGCTCATCGCACTCCTGCGGCAGCAGCGCGCACGCAGGATGCTGGCGGGCGGCGGCCGCTGCCACGTCGAAGCCCGCCAGCAGGGCGGTCCCCAGCGCACCGCCCTCGACGCGTACCGCTCGTGCGCCCGGTGTGAGCTGGTGGAGCAGCGCGTGGTCGCTGTCGTCGGCAGTCTCGTCGGCCTCGCCGCACGAGCTGCCCTCGACGAGGGCGATCACCGTGGGGTACTCCAGTTGCCGGGCGAAGGTGTCGGCGACGGTGCGCTGGTCGGTCGGGGCGGCAGCGAGGCCCACGTCGGCCAGGTCGTCGCCGTTGGACAGATACGGCAGCATGAGTGCCGGATCGACCGCGGTGGCGACCCCGGTCAGCGCCAGCGGTGCGCCCGCGCCGGCGATGACCGCGGCCATGGCTTGAGGTTCGACCGAGTCCCACAGTTCCACGACGGCCAGCCGATGCCGGCCCTCCTCCGCGAGCCGCAGCAGTTCGGGGACGAGGTCCTCGCGCAGCGCGCAGCACGCACAGTCGTTCACCAGCGGTGCGTCGCCGCTGCCCAGCAGGCCGCCGGCATCGCGTACGGTGCGGTGCACCGCGCTGTCGGCGGCGGACGTCAGGTCGTGGTGCAGCGCGACCGAGCCGGGCACCGTGCGCAGGATCTCCTCCACGGCGGCCCGGCGGGCGTCGGCGTGCAACCCGGCGACGAGCGCGACCGGCAGCCTCGCCCGGTCCCCGCTCACCGCTCGCTCCGTCCGCGTCCGTAGCGCCGCTCGAAGCGCTCGACCCGCCCCGCGGTGTCCAGGACCCGCTGGGTGCCGGTGTAGAAGGGGTGGCTCGCCGAGGAGATCTCGACGTCGACGACCGGGTAGGTGTTGCCGTCCTCCCACTCGACGGTCTTGTCACTCGTGGCCGTCGAGCGGGTGAGGAAGGCGAAGTCGGCGGCCCGGTCGCGGAAGACGACCGGGCGGTACTCGGGGTGGATTCCGGGCTTCACGGCTCTCAGCGCTCCTCACGGAAGTCGACGTGACGGCCGACGACCGGGTCGTATTTGCGCAGCGTCAACCGGTCGGGGTCGTTACGGCGGTTCTTGCGGGTCACGTAGGTGTAGCCGGTGCCGGCGGTGGACCTCAGCTTGATGATCGGGCGGAGTTCGTTACGGGCCATGCACAGCACCATACAAGAGATTGGTTTTCATTTTCATCTAGCTGCTACTGTGCTGCCGCGCAGAACGTCAGCACCGGACGACCGCGCGAACGCAGCCCCGACCGTGACCCACGCACGAAGAGGAAACATGTCCGCCCACTGCCAACTCACCGGTCGCCGACCCGGCTTCGGCCACCACATCTCCCACTCGCACCGGCGCAGCAAGCGCCGCTTCGACCCGAACATCCAGCGCAAGCGCTACTGGCTGCCGAGCGAGGGCCGCCACGTCCGGCTCGCTCTCTCCGCCAAGGGCATCAAGACGGTCGACGCGATCGGCATCGAGGCCGCGGTGGCCCGCATCCGCGCCCGGGGAGGGAAGGTCTGATGGCGAAGAAGAGCAAGATCGCGAAGAATGAGCAGCGACGCCTCACCGTGGCCCGTCATGCCGCGCGCCGCGCCGAGCTGAAGGCGATCATCTCGTCCCCCCGTACGTCCGACGACGCACGCGCCGCCGCCCAGCGGGAACTGCGCCGACAGCCCCGCGACGCCAGCGCCACCCGCCTCCGCAACCGCGACGCCGTGGACGGACGCCCCCGCGGCCACCTGCGCGCCTTCGGCCTGTCCCGCATCCGCGTACGCGAGATGGCCCACGCGGGCGAACTCCCCGGCGTGACCAAGAGCAGCTGGTGACCTGCACCGAATCCGCTCACCCCACGAGGCCGCACCGCAACCAACGCGGCTCATCCCCACTGCGCTGCCCGCGCGTGCGGCCTCACCAGGGCGACGAACGGACCGTGAGCGATCCGCCGATCGGCAGGTGGAGTTCGCGGACGTGCTCGTGCTCGACAAGCTGGACCTGACCGACGAGGCCGACACCGACCGGGTGCGCAGGGCGCTGACGCGGTGACCCACTGGAAGATCGCCCACTCGACCTGGTCGACGTCCCGCCACGGCCCTTGCATCTCGATCCGCCACCGCCCGGGCCGTGGCGGCGTCACCGACAGCCGCCCCGTGGACGCGGAGAGCGTGGAGCGCTGGACCGAGACCCTGGCCGCAACCACCGGATTCGCCGAGATCAAGCACACCCTGGAACTCACAGGCGTCTGCAGCCTCTGCCAGTCACGGGCGACGCCCTCGCACGAGTAGCCGGTGCGTCAATTCTCCGCAACGATTGTCATATCGATGCGATTCATGACTTTGACATTCACTTCCATCCAGCGTGGTGTACATGCCCGACCCGATCTGGGTCGGACCAGCCGCTTTCGCGAAGGCTCCTGCAGCACGCGTCGTGGAGGATCCATGCCCCCGTTCCCGTCCTGCCGTCCCGCTCTCCTCACGGGCGCCTGCCTGGCTCTCGTGGCCGGTTGCGGCAACTCCTCGGACGCCAAGAGCGACGAGAACGTCTCACAGACCCCGGCCGCCTCCTCCAAGGTCACGGTGGTCGCCTCGACGAACGTGTACGGCGACATCGTCGAGCAGATAGGCGGCGGCAAGGTCGCCGTCACGTCGGTCATCAGCGACCCCGACCAGGACCCGCACTCCTACGAGGCCAACACCCAGAACCAGCTGGCCCTGTCCAAGGCGAAGCTCGTCGTCGAGAACGGCGGCGGCTACGACGACTTCATCGACCGGATGCTCAAGAGCAGCAACTCCTCCGCCGAGGTCATCAACGCAGTCAAGGTCTCCGGCAAGACCGCCCCGAAGGGCGGCGAGCTCAACGAGCACGTCTGGTACGACTTCCCCACCGCCGCCAGGATCGCCGACCGCACAGCCACGGCCCTGGGCAAGGCAGAACCCGCCGACGCGGCCACCTTCACCAAGAACGCCGAGATCTTCAAGGCGAAGCTCAAGCCGCTCGAGGCGAAGGAAGCGCAGATCAAGAAGGTCCACGGAGGCGAGGCCATCGCCGTCACCGAGCCCGTGCCGCTGTACATGACCGAGGCCGGCGGGCTGGTGAACAAGACTCCCGAGGAGTTCAGCAAGGCCGTCGAGGAAGGCAGTGACGTCTCTCCCGAGGTCTTGCAGGCCACTCTCGCGTTGTTCACCGGCAAGCAGGTCAAGGCGCTGGTCTACAACGCACAGACCTCCGGTCCGCAGACCGAGAAGATCGAACAGGCGGCCAAGGCGGCCGGCATCCCCGTCGTTCCCGTCACCGAGACCCTGCCCAAGGGCAAGGACTACATCGGGTGGATGACCTCCAACGTCGACGCGCTGGCCGACGCTCTGAACAAGTGAGGTGACCAGAGGTGGCTCCCGTACCCCGGGCCCGCGCGAGCAGGACGGAAACCAGCGTCGTCGGCGCAGACACCGCCCCGCTGATCAGCCTCAGCAGCGCCGCCGTGGCCTACGGCACGCGGACGGTATGGCGTGATCTGGACCTCGAGATACGGCCCGGGGAGTTCCTCGCCGTGCTCGGGCCGAACGGGTCGGGCAAGACCAGCCTGGTGAAAGCCCTGCTGGGCCGACAGCCGCTGTCCGCGGGAACGCTGACCGTCCTCGGCCGCCCTCCCCGCGACGCCGGACGGCACATCGGGTACATCCCTCAGCAGGCGGCACTGTCCGCGCAGGCGATGCTGCGCGCCCGCGACCTGGTGCGCTTCGGGATCGACGGCCGCCGCTTCGGCCCGCGGCTGCGCGCGAACGCCGTCCGCCGGCGGGTCGACGAGATCCTGGAGCAGGTCGGGGCCTCCTCGTACGGCGACGTCCCGCTCGGCCTGCTGTCCGGTGGCGAACGCCAGCGCGTCCGCATCGCGCAGGCACTGGCCACCGACCCGCGCATCCTGTTGTGCGACGAACCGCTGCTCTCCCTGGACCTGAACCACCAGCGGGCCGTCACCGAACTGATCGACGCCCGCCGCCGCTCCCACGACACGGCGGTGGTCTTCGTGACCCACGAGATCAACCCGGTCCTCGACCTGGTGGACCGGGTGCTGTACCTGGCACCGGGCGGCCATCGCGTCGGCACGCCGGAGGACGTCCTGACCTCCGGCTCGCTCTCCCGCCTGTACGGCACGCAGATCGACGTCGTCCGCGTCCACGGCCGGATCGTGGTGGCAGGCGTACCCGACGAACCGGCTGCCCAGCTTCACCACAGCCACGAACTCCACGAGCCCGGCGGGGCCCGGCCATGACGCTCGCCGACGGGATCTGGCAGCAGATCTTCAACTTCGACAACTACGGCGAACTGCTCGCCCTGGTCCGCAACTCCCTCGTCGCCGGCGCCGCACTCGGCCTGGTCGGCGGCCTGGCCGGGGTCTTCGTCATCATGCGCGACCTGCCCTTCGCTGTGCACGGCATCAGCGAGCTGTCCTTCGCGGGCGCCTCGGCCGCGCTCCTGCTGGGGACGAACGTCGTGGCGGGCTCGATCATCGGCTCGCTCGTCGCGGCCGGCGCGATCGGCGTTCTGGGAGCGCGGGCCCGGGACCGCAACTCGGCGATCGGCATCCTCATGCCGTTCGGCCTGGGGCTGGGTGTCCTCTTCCTCGCCCTCTACAAGGGCCGGGCGGCCAACAAATTCGGCCTGCTCACCGGCCAGATCGTCGCCGTCGACACCCCGCAGACAACCTGGCTGCTCAGCACCTCCGCCGTGGTCCTGGTGGCTCTGGTAATGATGTGGCGGCCGCTGTCCTTCGCCAGCGCCGACCCGGACGTCGCCGAGGCCCGCGGCGTCCCAGTGCGAGGACTGTCCTTCGCCTTCATGATCGTGCTCGGCCTCGCCGTCGCCCTGTCCGTGCAGGTCGTCGGCGCCCTGCTGGTCCTCACCCTCGTCGTCACCCCCGCAGCGGCCGCCGCCCGCGTCACCGCCTCCCCCGTACTGCTACCGCTGCTCAGCATCGTCTTCGCGGTGATCTCCATCGAGGGCGGCATTCTCCTCGCCCTGGGCAGCAGCATCCCCATCAGCCCGTACGTCACGACGATCTCGTTCACGATCTACGCCGTCTGCCGCTTGGTCGGCACGTACCGCACCCGCCGGCCGGGAGCCAGGAGAACGGCCCCGCAGCCCGCCTGACCGAGCAGGTGACGGCGGCAGTCGCGGCGTGCAGTGGCCGACGTCATCTGCCGAGGAAGCCTGTGCGTCGGCCTCCGTTCGACCGGACGCACGGTATGGGCACACACTTGAAGGGGGTCCGTCACTCAGCAGCGGCGGAAGGAGTCCTTCATGCATCCCCTCACCGTCGCCAGTGCCGCAGCCGGGCGTCTCGCCCACTACGCCGTCTCCGGAGTGGTGGGCGGCCTGATCATCCGAGGAGTCACGAAACGCACACCTGACGGCCAACCCGCCGTCCGGAAGGCCCTCGTCGGTGGTATCGCCCGCGGCATCGTCGTCGGCCGCTGGGTCGCATCGGCCGCCGAAGAAGCACGGCTCAAAGCAGGGGACGTGATCGCGGAGGCCCGCACCACGCTCGGTGAGGAGGCACCGCCGCCCTCCGCGGTGAGCGTCGCGGACGACGATCACGGGCACGAGCACTGATCATGTCCGGCGTGATCGTACGCTCCGTCGCCGCGGGCCGGGTCCGGCTGGTCGTCCCATGGGTGCGGGCCCGCCCCGGCAGCGCGGGGCTGGTCGACGAGCGGCTGATGGGCATCAGCGGGTTCAGGTCGCTGCGGATCTTCCCGCGTACCGGAAGCGTCGTGGTTTGGGTGGCGCCGGACCTCATCGACGTCGAGCGGCTCGTCGCGGCACTCGAAGAGGCTCCGCCCGCGACCGCGCCGGCGAAGCCCACCCGGTCCACGCCCGACTCGTCCACCGGTGAGGTGGCCCGGCTGGTCGTCGGCGGCGCGGTCCTTGCCTTCGTGGCGCTGCGACGCCTGCTGGGCCGGCCGAGGATCACGCTCGGTTCGTCCGGCCTCCTCGGCGTGGTCACCGTCTTCACCGGACTGCCCTTCTTCCGGGGAGCCCTGCGCTCCCTGCGCGGCCGCAGCCATCCGGGCACGGACACCCTGGTCACCGCGGCAACCGTCATCTCCCTGCTCCTACGGGAGAACGTGGTGGCCCTCACCGTCCTGTGGCTGCTCAACATCGGCGAGTTCCTGCAGACCCTGACCCTGCACCGTACTCGGCGCGCCATCGAGGAGCTGCTCACCATCGGTGAGGAACGCGTCTGGCTCGTACGGGAAGACGGCGTCGAGGCCGAGGTGGCCCTCGAAGACGTCGCGCCGGAAGACGTCGTCGCGGTGTACGAACACCACCGCGTCCCGGTCGACGGACATGTCGTCTCCGGCGAGGCCCTCGTGGACCAGGCCGCGATCACCGGTGAGGCCCTGCCCGTTTATGCCCGGGAAGGCACTCACGTCTACGCCGGGACCATCGTCACCTCCGGATCGCTCACCGTCCGGGCCACCTCGGTCGGCCGGGACACCACCGTGGGCCGGATCATCAGCCGGGTCGAAGAGGCCCAGTCCGACCGGGCGCCGATCCAGACCGTCGCGGCCCGCTTCACCCGGCGCTTCGTCCCCGTCTCCTTCGCCCTGGCCGCACTCACCTACGCCATCACCCGCGACGCCCGCCGCGCCATGACCATGCTCCTGATCGCCTGCCCCTGCGCCGCCGGCCTGGCCACACCCACCGCCATCAGCGCCGCCATCGGCAACGGAGCGCGCCGCGGCACCCTCATCAAGGGCGGCACCCACCTGGAGGGCGTCGGCCGCGTCACGGCCGTCGTCTTCGACAAGACGGGCACGCTCACCTTCGGCCGTCCTTTGGTCACCAGCGTGGTCACCCTCAGCGACCGGTTCACGGCCGACGAGGTGCTCAGCCTCGCCGCATCCGGAGAGCTGCACGCCCGGCATCCGCTCGCCCAGGCGATCGTCGCCCGCACCGAGCAACAGCACCTGAACGTGCCCATCCATCAAGCCTGCGAGGTCGTCCTGGGCATGGGCATGCGCGCCGAACTCGACGGCACCCGTCTGCTGGTGGGCAGCCCCGCCCTGCTTCGCCGACACGGCGTCGAACTCACCGACGGGGCGCAGGACTGGACCGAACAGCTCCGACGAGGCGGCGAAACCGTCATCTGCCTGGCCCAGGACAACGACCTGATCGGGCTGCTCGGGGTCTCCGACGCCGTACGCTCCGGGGCCGCAACCGTCATCCGGCAACTGCGCGACCTCGGCGTCTCACGACTGGTGCTGCTCACCGGCGACGCACCCGAGACCGCCCAGGTCGTCGCCGACACCCTCGGCATCACCGAGGTCCACGCTCATGCCCTCCCGGAGGGCAAACTCCAGCTGATCCGCGACCTGCGGAGCGAGGGCCACACCGTCGCCATGGTCGGCGACGGCACCAACGACGCTCCAGCTCTCGCCCTGGCCGACGTCGGCATCAGCATGGGCGAACACTCCTCACACGTCGCCCTGGAAACCGCCGACATCGCCCTCGCGGGCAACGACCTGCGCCAAGTCACCGCCGTCGTCGAACTCAGCCGCCACACCCTGCGCGTCGTCCGCCAGAACTACGGCCTCGCCATCGGAGTCAATCTGCTCGGCCTCCTCGCCAGCGCCGGCGGTTCCATGAACCCCGTTCTCGCGGCCCTGCTGCACAACCTGAGCAGCATCGCGGTCGTCGGCAACTCGGCCCGGCTGGTCAACCACACGCCGCATCTTCCGCGGGTGACCGACGGAGAGTTGAAGGCGGCTCCGTTGGAAGACCGTCGGGTGCATTGATGCCGTGCTGCTTTGACGGGCGTAGCCGAGTCGCCGAGCGACGAGGACAGGACCCCTCGGGTGGTCTCGGCGAGAGTGGCGGTTGCCAGAGGACGCCCTGTTCTCCCGCCGGGTTGGACCTGGGTCGGGTCGCGTCCGGGCCAACTTCACGTCCGGCGTCTGCTGTTGCGTGTCTTGGACCGGCTGTGCGCCGACTCAACGCAACCCGGCTTCCAGGCCCGTACGACGGACTGCCTCGGCCCCCGCGGCCAGGCCAACGTCATCCTCGTCCAGTCGTCGGCCGCCGGGCACCACTCCAACTCCTCCGCCCGCCGCGCGAGGCCCAAACCAACAGATCACGCCCATGACATTCATTTCCAATCAGGAGTGGCTAACCACGCACGTTGCCTGTGTGGATGTTGCGACTGGTGGCGAGGTCCATGATCCAGTACACGGCGAACAGGCGCCTCGATGTTCTCGCGATGATCGGGCTGAGCCCACAGCACAGCGGTTTCCGTATCCTTCCTTAGAGCCGCCGCGCAAGCCTGGTTTCGGAGGGGGGTACGGACAACCGCGAGGGAGACGGCATGGGAGCCGCTGAACGACAGAGTGCCGGAGACTGGAACGGGGTCGGCAACAGGCCCGGAGCCAGGGGTGGTCGCGTGAGCGAGTACGGCCACGACTACGCGTACGGGGATTCTCCCGAGTCGGCGCCTCACCTCGAGTCGGCGCCTCGCCCCGGCTACGGACCCGATGCTGGCGCGGGCCATATTCCCTCTCCGGCCATGGGCCACGGGTCCAATCCTGTGACGGCAACGGGCGCGCCACAGTGACTGGCACCGGACATGGCCCCAAAGCGGGCGTCAGCGATCACGGACACGCGCACAGCCACAGCCACGGGCCTGCCGCACCCGTCTCCAAGCACCTCCGCAAGGTCATCGCGGCAATCCTGATCCCGTTCGCCGCCGCGGTGGTGGTCGGTCTCGCCGTGCTGTGGCCGGGCGGCGCCCCGGGGCACGAGCGCACCGGCGTGGGTTTCGACCGGCAGACGCAGCAGGCCACCGTCGCCCAGGTGGTCGAGGTGAGCTGCAAATCGGTGAACGCCTCCGCGGCCACACCGACCGGCGACACCTCCACCGCCGAGGGCTCCTCCGCACACCAACAGGCGTCCGGTACCTGCAAGAAGGCCACGATCCGGGTGGACACCGGCAAGGACAAGGGCCGTACGTTCACCGAGATCGTGCAGCCCAACCAGTCCCGCCAGTTGCACCAGGGCGAGAAGGTCGTGGTCGCCTACGAGCCCTCCGCACCGAGGGACCTGCAGTACTCGGTCGCCGACGTCAACCGGCGCTTCCCGATCGCGCTGCTGGCCGGCGTCTTCGCACTCACCGTCGTGGTCGTCGGGCGGATGCGGGGCGTCATGGCGCTGATCTCGCTGGCCATCAGCTTCCTGGTACTGAACCTGTTCGTCCTGCCCGCGATCCTGCAGGGCTCGAACCCGCTGGCCGTGGCGGTCGTGGGGTCGAGCGCCATCATGCTGATCGCGCTGTACATGTGTCACGGCCTGTCCGCCCGTACGTCGGTGGCCGTGCTCGGCACACTGATCTCGCTGATGCTGATCGGCGCGCTGGGCTCACTGTTCATCGGCTGGGCCGCGCTCACCGGCAACACCGACGACAACACCGGGCTGATCCACGGTCTGTATCCGTCGATCGACATGAGCGGTCTGCTGCTGGCCGGCGTCATCATCGGCTCGCTCGGAGTGCTCGACGACGTGACGGTCACACAGACGTCCGCGGTCTGGGAACTGCACGAGGCCAATCCCTCCATGGGCCGGCGCGGACTGTACCGCGCGGGCATCCGCATCGGGCGCGACCACATCGCCTCCGTGGTCAACACCCTCGTCCTCGCCTACGCGGGTGCCGCGCTTCCGCTGCTGCTGCTCTTCTCCATCGCGCAGAGCAGCGTGGGGACCGTCGCCAACAGTGAACTGGTCGCCGAGGAGATCGTGCGCACGCTGGTGGGCTCGATCGGCCTGGTCGCCTCCGTCCCGGTCACCACGGCCCTGGCCGCGCTCGTGGTCGCGGCCGACCGGCCCGGTCCGCAGACGGAAACGGCGACTGCGGGCGCGGTGGCAGCCGGCGGAGCGTCTGCGGGCCGGGGTGGGAGAGGGCGTCGGCGGAAGCGTTGCCGGTGATCTGTCCAAGGTGGACCCGGCCCGCATGGTGCACTGCCCGGTCCACCGCGGCATGGAGGCGCTGCTGACGACGGTCCACGTCCGTTCGTACGGCGGAGAACGTTGGTTCATCTCGTAGGGGTGAGCGGAAGGGCGTCGGTGTACGCGTTCACCGGCTTGGCGATCTTCTCTACGGAACGGGCGTCGAGCGCGGCAGGTGCGGAGCTCGTGCCCAGAGTTCCGCCGGGGTGCCAGGTGCCCGTGACGGCCACCCAGGTATTGGCCGGCGGGGCCGAGGTACGGTGGATTCGTACCTTCACGGACTGGGCGTCCGCCGCGCAGCAGGAGATGACGATCCGGTTCAGAAACCAGCTGTCTCCCTGCTCGTCGGAGGTGACGAAACCGGTCAACTGGACCGTACGCCCCTTGATGACCCGCGTGCGGTCCTGCTGCACGCGGCGGGTGAAGTCCGAAAGGGTCATCGGAAGCGGCGAGGTCGCGGGCAGCGGGTCGAAGTCGTCCTCGTGCGTGATGGCCTTGGGCGGCTGACGGGAGGCGGTGTACGCGCCGAGAGCGGGCGGAGCATAGAACAACAGGCTCAACGCTGGAAGGAACAGCAGCCACGCGGTACGAGGTGCGCCGGAGTGGCTGTGCCCGTGGCCGCTGTCGCCGTGGTCCGCGTGTTCGTCGTGTTCGTCGCCCTCGCGCCGTCGCGCGTACGACACCGCGTCCGCCACGCCGAGCAGGATCAGCAGGGCGCCGGAGGCGATGAGCAGCGGGCGCATCCCCTCCTTGACGTACCGCAGGTACAGGTCGGTGAACAGGGACACGCGCAGCAGGCCGATGCCGCTGAGGACAAGCAGGGTCGCCTGGAACGGACGTCTCACAGCAGGGCTCCTCCGACCAGCACGCTGAGCAGAACCGCCACGACCACAGTGGCGGCGGAGAACCGGATCGCGAAGGCCCTGCCGAAGGTACCCGCCTGCAGGGCGATCAGCTTCATGTCGACCACCGGGCCGACGACCATGAACGCCAGCCGCGCGGTCGGTGAGAACCCGCTGAGCGACGCGGCCACGAACGCGTCGGCCTCCGAACACAGCGCCAGCACGATCGCCAGCCCGGCCAGGAACAGCACCGACAGCCAGGGCGAACCGGAGAACGCGTCCAGCACGGAACGGGGCACCGCCACATTGAACGTGGCCGCCGCCATCGCACCCACCACCAGGAAACCGCCCGCATGCAGGAAGTCGTGCTGGAAGCCGGCCCGGAACTCCCGCCACCGACTGCCACCCGCCTGGTGCCCACCGTGCCGCACGACCGGCTTCAGCCACTCGGCCCGTCCCAGCCACAACCACAGCCAGCCCATCACCAACGCCGTCCCCAGCGAGGCCAGCAACCGGGCGGCGACCATGGCCGGGTTCCCCGGAAAGGCCACCGCGGTGGCCGTCAGCACCACCGGGTTGATCGCGGGCGCCGACAGCAGGAACGCGAACGCGGCCGCAGGCGTGACGCCCCGCCCGATCAGACGGTTCGCCACCGGAACCGACGCGCACTCGCAGCCCGGCAGCACGACTCCCGCCGCACCGGCCACCGGCACGGCGAGCACCGGCCGACGTGGCAGCACACGGTTGAACACCCGTGCCGGCACGAACGCGTTGATGGCACCGGACAGGGCCGTACCCAGCAGAAGGAAGGGCAGCGCCTGAACGGTCACGGCAAGACAGATGGTCCGCCACGCCTGCATCACAGGCGTCTCCAGCCACCGGCCCCGAGGTAGAGCACCACGCCGGGAACGGTGGCCGCTCCCAGCAACAGAAGCGGCCAGAACCGGAGCCAGCCAGGGGCGGCATCGTCCCCCACCGCTCCGCCCGCGTCGGCTGCCTCGGCTTCCCCGGCCCGTTCTTCTGTTCTCTGCACGCCCACCCTGCCTGTCAGATGTTCCGATCAACACAACGGGCGCCGACGCACACGGAATCCGAACGCGCCAAGCCCAGCGAGGACAAACCCCGCCGTGTGGCCGGTGCGGGCAGGCTCGGCGGTTCCGTCTCACTTCAGGCTGTCAGTCAGGTCTTTCTTCCTGCAGCTCGGCAACGACGGTTCCCAGGTGCAGTCCCTCCATGACCTGCACCAGCGCATCGGGTGCGTAGTGAGTGCCAGTGATGCGCATACAAGGGAAAGAGACGTCACCGCGTCGGAGCCGGTCGCCGAACCGCTGAAGCCACTCCGAGCGCGCCTCGGGGTCGTCGGCGCCGACCGTCACCGACGGTACGTTCCCCGGCGGTACGCTCACCCGCGGTACCCGCTGGTCGGTCCCGGCCGTCCGGTGCCCGTACCGTCGTGTGTCACGGTCGTCAGCCCCGGTGGTGGGGGCTGGTTCCGTGGTGACCATGGGTGCGATACCTCCGGCGGGCCACGCTTGTCGGTCCCCTGTCACTCTGGCGAGACCTTGGAAGACAGCAGGTCTCTGGTCGCACGGTTCCCAAACCGAGGCCCGCTGGCCCAGGCCGCCACGTCGGTAAGAACGCACCCCGCCCTTGCGGGTCAGGGCGCAAGGCCCGTCGATGCCACCCTGCAGGGGTACCTGAATCGCGGTAACCGGCGTGCAAACTTGCCTCCGCGAAGCGGCCAGCGGGTGCGGTGCGGATGCGAGCGGCGGTCAGAGCACCAGACGTTGGGAGAACCCTGGGAGATGATCTTCTCCCAGAGACCGATCGAGACCCCGCCGCGCCAACCAAGACCAAGCCTCTGACCTGCTCGTTTGGCGAGACAAGCAGGTGTCGATCTTGACCGAACCTCATTCGGGACGAAGAGGTCGTGGGTTCAAATCCCGCCACCCCGACAGGGAAGTACCACTCAGGGGCCTGATCCGCTTAGCGGGTCGGGCCCCTGAGTGGTTGTGGGGGCCGTTTTGGGAGCCGTTCGGGAGCCGGCTTCATATTCCGGCTCCCGAACGGCTCCCGTCGCCCCGCCGCAGCCGGTTCGGCGCCACAATCGGCGGGGAGTGCGCGGAAGGTCTCGAGCACCGTGGTGTCGGCGATCGTCACGACCGCCATGGCGCCTGCCGCGGTGGGGTGTCCCACTCCGTACGGAGCGGCGGCGCCACCGCCGAGCACCAGCGCCTTCACCACCAGGACGAGCGGAAGCCGCGGCCGCCACCGTGCCCGGGGTGCGGCGAACAGCGCCCAGACCACGACGGCCAGCAGAGGTGTTCCCACGCCGAGCAGGATTCGAAGGACACCCTCGGGACCCGTGTGGAATCCCCACCAGCCCAGGCAGACCAACGCGGCAAGCTCCCACAGGAACGCCGGGGCTTCGTTCGCGGCATACCAGGGCCGCGCGTCAAGCCCCGCCACACCACCACTGCCCCCCGCCATCTGCCCCTCCCGCTGCTCCGGTGCACCCGGCAGGACACCGCCCGGAGCGTGAACACCGCGTTCACGGGACTGCGGCCGGACCGAGGGTTCCCAGCCCGACCGAATTGACACGTAGAGTGAGAGATCGTGGCACTGTGTGACCGTGATGGTGGCGTGGTCGGGCATGTGGTGCGCCGCCCCGGCACAGATGCCCGGGCGGTCACCCGGGTCCCGGGTGAGGAGTACGGATGAGCCAGTGGGGTGTGGTGGTGGCCGGTGGCGTGGTCGTCGGCTACGGGGCGCTCTCGCGGTGGCTGTCGACGACGGTGCTGTCCGGGCCCCTGGTGTTCCTCGTGTGCGGGCTGGCGATCGGGCCTCCGGGCCTGGACCTGCTGAACGCGGACCGGGATCCGGAGGTCATCCGGACGCTGTTGGAGAGCGCGCTCGTCCTCGTGCTGTTCACGGACGCGGCGGCGATCAGGATCGAGGACCTGCGCAGGGAGGGGTTCCTGCCGTTGCGGCTGCTCGTGGTCGGGCTGCCCGTCACGATGGCGCTGGGGTGGCTGGTGGCCTGGCCCCTCCTGCCCGGTCTGGGTGTGTGGGAGCTGGCGCTGGTCGGCATCATCCTGGCTCCGACGGATGCCGCGCTCGGACAGCAGGCGTTCTCCAACAAGCGGGTCCCGGCGCTGGTCCGAGGCGGCCTGGGCGTCGAATCGGGTCTGAACGACGGTCTGGTGCTCCCGTTCTTCGTGCTGGCGCTGGCGGCGGCGGGCGAGGGGGAGGGGCATCCGGGCGTCCTCGTGACGTTCCTGCGTGCACTGCTGCTGAGCGGTGCGATCGGCCTTGCCGCCGGTTGGGTCGGGGCGGGCGTGTTGCGCCGGTCGGTCGCTCGGGACTGGAGCACTCCTGCGTGGCGGCAGTTCCTGACACTCGCCGTTCCCGTGATCACCTACGCGCTGTGCGACGCGGCCGAAGGCAGCGGCTTCATCGGCGCCTGGGCCGCCGGTCTGGCCTTCGGAAGCCGGCTGCGTGGCGCGCCGTCAGGACATGTCACTCACGCCGAAGGCCCGAGTCCCACGCAGAGCGCGAAGTTCAGCGAGCGGCTCGGGCTCCTGCTCTCCTCGGTGAGCTTCCTGGTCTTCGGCGCGGTCATCCTGGGGCCGGTCCTTCAGCACCTGACGTGGCGGATGGTGGTCTACGCGCTGATCAGCCTGACCGTGGTCCGGATGCTGCCGGTCGCTCTGGCCATGGCCGGCACCGGTCTGCGGGCCGCATCCGTCGCCTACATCGGGTGGTTCGGTCCGCGCGGGCTCGCCTCCCTGGTCTTCGGCCTGCTGGCCTTCGGGGAGCACCTGCCCGGGACGACGCTGCTGAACGGCGTCATCGCCGTGACCGTGGGCCTGAGCGTTCTCCTCCACGGCGCCACGGCCCCGTTCCTGGGAAACCGCTACGGCGACTGGTTCACCAGGACGCTCCGTACCGAACCGGACCTGCGGGAGAACGCACTCAGCGCCGACAACGCCCCGGACATACGAGGCCCCCACAGCCCCTGACGAACACGGCGACCGTGCCACCCGTGGCGTTCGAGCTCGCCGATGGCGGACCCGGGTCGTGCCGGACGGCCCCGCTCCGAGTGCTTCCGCAGGCGCCGGTGGTTGCAGCAGCTCTCCTTCCGCACCTCACACAGCCATGGGCCGGGCCTGGGCTAGGGGGCGAGCGACCCGTGCTGGTTGCCGGAAGCGGAATGCCAGGCCTGCATGCCCGCTCGGGACGCCTCCTTGGCCTGCCGCCATTTCATGGCCGCCTGCTGGGCCGGAGGCACGTCCATGGCGCGGACCATGCGCCGACCTGCGGCGAACACGGCGACGGCCGCGATGGCCATGCCGGTGCACGCCACCACGGCACCGGCCGCGGTGAGCACGGCACCGATCGTGACGAGCCGGGTGTCGATGTCGATCGAGTGCAGGGGCTGGTGATGGTTCATGTCTCCACCATCCACCAGCAGGTGACCACCTCGCATCCCGGGCAACGGCACCAGCAGCAGGATCGCCCCAGTACTGGGTAGGTGCGGCCCTGGCGGCAGGCGAGGGGTCGCCGGTGGCCGGGGCCGGTGGCGACGTGCTGCCGATCGTCGTGGTGCCGATCGTCGTGGTGCCGGACACCACCACCGGCGCGGTCGTCGCACAGGAACCCCGTCCGGCGTGAAGTCCCGGTCGTCGGACCGCGAAGATCGGTACAACCTCATCCCGACCTCGCGTGTCGTGGTCATGAACGCCCTTCCGCGTCCTGATCCGATCAGAGGACCGAATGAACCCAGTCAGACGCACGACCCCCGCGGCCGCGATCGTGCTCGCCACCGCGGGCGGCCTGCTCACCGCCGTCACCACGCCCGCCTCCGCCGCGACCAGCTGCGCCTCGCCGGTCTACAAGCGGCAGTTCTTCGCGAACACCACCTTCTCCGGCAAGCCGAAGAGGACCGACTGCGACTCCAAGATCGACCAGAACTGGGGCACGAAAGCCCCGGCTTCCGGTCTGCCGTCGAACCACTTCGGTGTCCGCTGGACGGTGACCCGCGACTTCGGCTCCGGCGGCCCCTTCTCCTTCCCTGTCGAATCGCGTGACGGCATCCGCGTCTACCTCGACGGCGTCCGCAAGGTCGACCTGTGGAAGGACGTCTCGACGACGGTGAAGAAGACGGTCAACGTCACCATTCCGTCCGGCAAGCACACCCTGCGCATCGACTTCGTCAACTGGACCGGCGCCGCCAACGTCAAGTTCAGCTACACGCCGCGGACTTCCTCCACCGTCGACAAGGTCAAGCCGCGCACCCCGACGGGCACCACCGCCACGTACGACACGGCGACCGGCAAGGCCAAGGTCACCTGGTCCAAGAACAAGGAGATGGACCTCGCCGGCTACCGCGTCTACCGCCGACTCAAGGGCAGCGCGTACCCCGCCAAGCCGCTGGCGACCACGACCTCCACGTCCTACACCGACACCCCGCCGCCCACCGGCCAGACGTACTACTACGAGGTCCGCGCGGCCGACAAGGCCGGCAACGAGTCCACCGGCACCGCCGACCAGGCGGTCACCACCGTCGACCGCACCGCGCCGCCCGTGCCGACCGGAATGAGCACCGTCTCCGAACCGAAGGGTCTGCGGGTCGGGTGGAGCGCCGTCCAGGGAGCGGTGTCGTACCGGGTGTACCGGGCGGCCGGTGCGGACGGGGTCTACACCCGCGTGGGCAGTACCGAGCAGGTCTCGTACGTGGACGCCTCGGCCGCCGAGGGCACCACCTACCACTACCGGGTGACCGCTCTGGACGCCGCGGGCAACGAGTCCGCGCGGTCCGTCGCCGTCAGCGGCAAACGCCGGGACCTCACCCCGCCGCCCGCCGTCACCGGGGTGACCGTCACCCCGACCGAGTACGGCTTCGAGGTGCACTGGGACGCCAACCCGGCCGCCGACCTGGCGAGCTACGTGGTCCGACGGGGCGAGCTGCTGGGGGACGAGGAGGAACAGATGTGCTCCCTCTACCCGGGCTACCACGTGTCGGCCCGCACCACCTCGTACGCGTACACCACCCTCCCGGACGGCGAGGAGTCCTGCTTCATCGTCGACGCCGTGGACGACGCCGGGAACTCCTCCTTCCAGTGGACCCGCGAGGCCCAGATCGTGACCGCGACCGAGCTCGACATGACGCCGAGCGTGGCGACGCCGGAGGGTTCGCCGGTCCGGCTGACGGCGACTTCCGGAGAGGCGGGCGTCGAGCTGTCCTGGTCCCCGGTGGCCGACGCCACCGGCTACCAGGTCTACGGCTGGAACCCGCACGCCAAGGCGTACGAGAAACTGGCGGCCACGACGGGGTCCTCCTACGGGGACACCGGTGCCGCCAGGGGCACCACTCACTTCTACCGGGTGACCGCCCAGTACGCGGACGGCACCGAGTCCGCGCCCGACGCCGACTGGGTGGTCCTGGCGCCCTGACCTTGTTCGGGACGAAGAGGTCGTGGGTTCAGATGCCGCCACCCCGACAGGGAAACACCAGGTCAGGGGCCCGATCCGTGAGAGCGGGTCGGGCCCCTGAGTGGTTGTGGGGGCCTTTGGGGAGCCGGACTCGGAATGCGGCTCCCGGACGGCTCTTGGGGCCCTCCCAGGGTGGTCCCGTTGTGCCCTGCGGGAGGGCTTGAAGGGTGCGGCCATCGGAACGGCGGGGGTCGGGCTGCCTGCCGGGACGGTGGCGCTCGGAGCTGACCGGCTACTTGAGGTCGATCATTCGGACCGGCTGCCCGGTGGTGCGGGCGATGGTTTCGAAGTCGCGGTCGTAATGCAGCAGTGTGAGTCCCGCTTCTTCCGCGGCTGCGGCCACGAGAAGGTCGACGGCTCCGGCACTGCGGTGCTCGCCCTTGGCCGTGAGCTCACGCTGGACGACACGGGCGCGCCGGTAGATGCCGTCGGGCATGGGGCACCAGGTGAACTGGTTCAGTCGCCCCTGGATGGCCTCACGGTCTTTCTCGGAACGTGCGGAGTAAAGCATCTCCAGTTCGGTGAGGTCGCACAGGGCGACCAGGCCGGCGCCCATCCGCTGCTCCCATTCTTCGGTTGCCTGACGCAGCAGAACGCGAGCCAGGGCCGACGTGTCGACGAGGTAGTCGGCTACGCTCACCGGGCGGTACCACCTCGATAGTTGCGCTTGTCCAGGAGAAGCTCGACATCGAGCGCGCCTTCGTCCGCGAGATCCTGCAGTTCGTGCAGGGCGCGCAGACGACGGTTGCGGGCCACGATCTCGCGCAGGGCGGTGTTGATGGTGTCCCGCTTCGTGGAAGTGCCCAACTCCTTCGCTGCGGCTTCCAGGGCGTCGTCGTCGAGGTCGATGACGGTTCTGCTCATGAGCCCCACCTCCGTATACATCGAAGAATGTATCAATATACATGATCGAATGTATCGCGGGACGGGGTGGACCGGTCCTGAAGCCTGCGGACCGAGGAACGTGCCATGGACAGCAGGAGACGCGCTGGGGCTCGGCTCAGCCCCTGTGCAACGGGCCGCAGGACGCGGTCCGTCACAGTGGGACGCCGGGACCCTCCCGTACGGCTCCGGAGCCGAGCCTCTCCTCGAGTCCTCCCCGCACCCCGTTCGGGACGAAGAGGTCGTGGGTTCAGATGCCGCCACCCCGACAGTGAAGTACCAGGTCAGGGATCTGGTACTCGCAGCGGGCCGAGTCCCTGATCGCTTGCCGGTGATCGTTCGGGAGGGAATTCGGGGGAGGGCTCTGATCGAGCTCTCCCGGATGTTCAGCCGCCGGTCCGCCCTGCGGAAACCGCAGGGTGCGGGGTGTGGGGAACCGTACTTGTTCGACGGCAACCCTCATACCGGCGCTGAGCTGCGATTTCCAGTGTGGTCGTGGAGCGCGGCAACTGCCCGCGACGGCCCGCCCCGCAGCCTGGAGACTTCGAATGGACCTCATGCCCCTGGCTCTGCCCCAGGAACCCGCCGGCGGCATCGCGGAGTGGGCAGCCGACCCGGTGGACACCATGGGCGGCCCCGGCGCGGGCCTTGCCATCGCCCTGGCCTTCGTCTTCGGCTACTCCCTCACGCTCTTCGTGGTGATGCGCGCCGGGCTGTCCCTGAAGGCCGCGGTCGAGGTGGCGCCGGCCGCCGACACCGTCTCCATCGCGGTGATGGAACTGGTCGACAACGCCGTCGTCGCGCTGACGCCGGGAGCGATGGAGGCGCAGCTGTCGGACGGGGTGTTCTGGTACGCGCTGCTCGGTGGCTTCGCCGTGGCGTTCGTGATCACCACGCCGGTCAACAAGTGGGTGATCGGCCGCGGCAGGGGCCACGCCGTGGTCCACGCCCACCACTGACCTGCGGCGGACGCGGTTCAGCTTTGCCCGAGCACTTGTGGTGGTGCTCCCGGCGAGGGCCGGCCCGGGGTCAGGTGGCGGAGGATCCGGGGCAGGTCCTCGGGGGACGCGGTGAGGCGGACCGGGGTGCCGGCGTCGTCGAGTTCGGCGACGTGCCAGGTTCTGGGGACCAGCTCGCCGTCACTGCCCTGGGCGGGGCGGACCTTCTTGAGGGTGAGGCGTTCCGCGGGGATCGGCTTCGCCGCGAAACGGTCCGGGTGCGGGACGACGGCGGGCGGGCCGCCGCCCAGGGCGATGTGGGTGCCGAAGCGGTGCGGGTTGTAGTCGGTGGCCTCCAGGAAACGGGCCGGGAGGAACACCTCCTCGTCACCGTCCGGGCCGACGGGCTCCGTCCCCTCCTCGGGCACCCGGACGCGGGTGGCCCGCCATGCCCAGGCGAAGAGGGCCAGCGATGCCGCTGTGCCCGCGACCGGCCACACCGTCGTCAGCGGTGAGGTGAACAGCGTGGTGGGGTGCAGGTAGCAGAGCGGGATCAGCCACAGGGCCGTACCGACGAGGACCACCACGAAGGGCAGGACCTCGGGAAGGACCTCGCCGTCGGGGCGCCGACGGCTCCGCAGCGTCAGCAGCACCCGGGCGGCCGGGTACCCCGCGATGAGGGCGACGACGGCCGCGGCGACCGTCACGCTGCCGGCGGTCGGGATGTGCTCGTGCCAGACGTGGCGCTCACCGGCGACCTCCATCACCCTGCCGTGCCAGAAGGTCAGTTCGACGTCGTCACCGGCGCGGAACGCCTGCGCGGCCTCCCGGGAGACCTGCAGCCGCTCCAGCGGGCGGGCGTCGGTGAAGTACAACCAGCTTGCCTTCTTGGGGCGTTGCACCTCGGTGTGCTCGATCACCGCCGGGAGCGTCGTCAGGCACGCCTCTCCGCGCTCCGCGGCGGGGGTGTCGGCGGTGCACGGTACGGCCGAACTCCAGGCCTGTCGGTTCTCCTCGGCACCCGGGACGAACGACGCGACCAGGCCCGCGGCCGCGAGCAGCAGCACACCCGCGAGGAGGGAGCCGGCAAAGCCGCGCCCGGCGGTCCGGGACGAGATGACGACGAGGTGACTCGACTCCGGAGTGCCGTACTGCCGGTGCAGCTCCCGGAACGTTTCCAGCGTCTCGTCGAACTCCGGGTCGGGGGTGGTGTAGCTCATCGGCAGGGAAAGAGCCCACTTGCGCCCGACACGCGGCACCACGATGAGACGGCGGACGTCCTGGGCCCGTGGAGTGTCCGCGTACTTCAGGCGTACGCGCAGATCGGTGATGTCGCTCCAGCGCACGCTCCTGCGGTGCACGAGGCTGCGGGAGTGCACCCCGTGGGCGTCGGCACGGACCCACACGGTGACCTTGTGGAGTGCCGTGACCGTGGCCAGGGCGGGCAGCAGGGCGATGCCCGCCCATACGGCCGGGCCCGCGAGGGCCCACATCAGCACGGCCGCGGCCGTTCCGATCGCACCGAGTCCGACGAGGGTCCACCGGAAACCCGTCCACTGGGGCCGACAGGTCACTTCCCGGGGATCGCTCATGTCCGGAATCCTGCCCACCGTACGGCCGTGCCCGCAGGGGCGGAGCCCGGCAGTTTTCCGGCAGGACACATTGCCGATCGCTCATCGGGGCAGCCGGTGACATGGTGGCAGCAGAAGCAGCGACGACAGCAGCGGCAACAGCGGTAGCGGCGGCGGCGAACACCGTTCACGGGAAGGGGCACCACATGATCATCTTCGGCACCAAGGGATATCTGTACCAGCTCGCGATACTGACCCTGGTGTGTACCCAGTGCGGGAATCCCTCCGCGCACGCGCTCAGGAAGCGGGTCACGAAGTTCACCCTCTTCTTCGTGCCGCTGTTCCCGGTCTCGACGAAGTACTCGACCCAGTGCACCTTCTGCGGCGCGGAGTCGAAGCTCTCCCAGGAGCAGGCCGAGCAGTTGCAGGCGCAGGACGCGGGCGGTCCCGGTGGCGGGCAGCCGTACGGGCAGCCGCCCCAGCAGCACCAGCAGCCGTACCGGCCGTGAGGGGGTCGGAGAACGCGAAGGCCAGGGCCGGCGCGCTCACAGCGGTGTCGCCGTGCGGAGGATCCAGAACAGGGTCACGGCCGCGTTGGCCGAGGACATCGCCGACACGGCCGTACCGGCGGCCGCTCCCCAGGCGGCCAGGCCCACCGAGGTGAACACCGTCGGCCAGGGACCCGTCGCCGGAGCCGGGGCGAGCAGCGCGGCCACCCGGCGGGGAACCGGTCCCGGCGCCGCGAACGGCGCTCCGGACGCCGCGAACGCCGGCGGGGGCGGGCCGGACCGGGAGGCGAGCGCCGCCTTGCCGATGGCGGTGGCGACGGTACGGCGGTCACCGACCGTACGGGCCGCCTCCTCGTCCGCCCAGCGTTCCGCCGCGTACGACACCGCCGTGCGCAGCGGGCGCAGGAACGGGTTGGCGTGCGCGGCCAGCCGGACGGCCAGCAGGAAGCGGTGGTGGCGTGCGGTCAGGTGGGCGCGCTCATGGGCGAACAGGGCACGGCGTTCACCGGAGTCCAGACGGTCGAGGAGAGCGGTGGTGACCACGACCCGGTCCCGGCTCGGTCCGCCGCCCGGGAGCGCGTACGCGTACGGGGTGCCGTCGGGCAGGACCGCCACCTCCGTGTCCGGCAGGCCGGCCAGGGCTCGGTGGGCGCGCCGACGGGCGCGGCCGTGCCGCCACAGCGTGCGCGCACAGACCAGCAGGACCACGCACAGGGCCGGGATGGCCGCCTTGCCCACGACCTCGTCGTAGGGGACCGCCGCCCGCACCTCCGGGTCCGACCAGCCGTCGGGCAGCGGATTGCCGGGCAGGGTGGCGGTGCCGACCACCATCACCAGGCACAGGCACACCGTGCTGCACACCGCCATCACCGCCGCGACCCAGGTCAGCATCCGGGTCGCGGTCCGCGGGTGCAGATGCTGTTCGGCGAGCCGGGCGATCGGCCACGCCGTCAGCGGCAGGACGAGCGGAAGGAAGACGAACACCCCCATGAGGTTTCAGTCTTCCCCATCGCCCCGGGGCTGACCCAGCAGTTCCCGCAGCAGCCGTTCGTCGTCCGGGCCGAGACCGGTGACGAAGCTGGCCAGGACCGCCTCCCGGTCGCTCTCGGCGTCCAGCACCCTGCGCATCCGGTGCGCCGCGAGGCCGGCGTGGTCGGAGGCGGGCGTCCAGGCGAAGGAGCGGCCCGCGCGTTCACGGGTGACCGCTCCCTTGGCCAGCAGCCTGGTCAGGATCGTGATGACCGTCGTGTAGGCGAGGTTCTGGCCCAGACGCGCCTGCACCCAGCCGGCCGTCGCCGGGCCGTCCGCCTCCCGGAGCGCCGACAGCACGAGTGCCTCCAACTCGCCCTGCCCCCGACGCCGGTGGCGCTGACCGCGCCCCTGATCGCCCTCGACCACGGCCCGTCTCCCTTCCGCCGCCTTCCCGTTCCCGGGCAGTCATCGTATAGACGCGTGGACACCGTCAAATTCTCTACATTGCTGTAGATTCTACGGGCGGCATCCGGCAACGGCTCACGAGAAGGACGGACCCCCATGTTCGGGTTGAGCGAACTCGCGATCATCCTCATCGTCGTCATAGCCGTTCTCGGTGCGAAGAAGCTGCCCGAGCTGGCCCGCTCGGCCGGCAAGTCCGCCCGCATCCTCAAGGCCGAGGCCCGCGCGGCCAAGGAGGACGAGCGGGAGGAGCAGGCGCGGGAGCAGGGCCGGCAGCCGGACGCCCCCCGTGTCGTCCAGGGCGAGACCGTCACCCGGGACACGGCCGCCGACGGCCACACCCCGCAGCACCGACCCTGAACCCTCTCAGCCGTTCCAGGCCTCGTCGCACGGGTCGCGCGGGGACGGTCGGCCGTGGCCCCGGGCCCGGTCCCGACCCTGCCGGGAAGCGAAGTGCGGCCCCGTTGGACGCCGTTCGCCGAACGCTCCTGGAACCGCCTGCGTGTATACGGCAGTCTTTCCTCTCGTGCTGAGCCTTCCGAATCAGATCCCGCCGGACGATCCCCCCGCGCACATGGTGGTGTGCGGGGACGACGGACTCGCACATCGGCTCGCCGCCGAACTGCGGGGCGTGTACGGCGAGCAGGTCACCCTCGTCGTGCCGCCGTCCGGACTCCGGGTGCGGGAACCCGTGGTCGGGCGGGCCCGCGCGGCCTCCGCCGCCCTGCTCGACCGGTTCGTGAACGCCACCGTCAACCGCGGCAACGGCAACGGCGGTTCCGACGGCACGTCCGACCAGCGGCTGGTGGAGGCCGCCGAGCCGACCGACGCCGTGCTCGCCGAGGTGGGCGTGGCGCGGGCCGCCGCACTGGCCCTGGTGTACGACGACGACGAGACCAACATCCGCGCCGCCCTCACCGCCCGCCGGATCAACCCCCGGCTGCGCCTCGTGCTGCGCCTCTACAACCGCCGCCTGGGCCGGCACATAGAGGAACTGCTCGACCAGGCTGCCGGGTTGGCCGGCGGTGACCCGCACGGGCGCGGGGACCCCGTCGTCGACACGTCCACCACCGTGCTGTCCGACGCCGACACGGCCGCGCCCGCCCTGGTCGCCACCGCGCTCGTCGGCACCAGCAAGATCGTCGACACCGACGGACTGATGCTGCGCGCGGTGGAACGGCGCCCGCCGCGCCCGGGCGAGGTGGCCGATCCCGGGTTGTGCACCCTGGCGTTGCTGTCCGCGACGAGCAACGACCCGGGCGGGTCCGAGGGGTCGGAGGACAGCGGCGACCAGGGACCGCAGATGCTGCCCGACGCGGACGCCGTCGCGGCGGCGACCGGACGCGGCACGGTGGTGCTGGAGCAGGTGTCGTACTCCGGACCGCCGTTGCCGGTGGTGCGGGCCCAGGTGCCGCCCCTCGCCTCCCTGTTCTCGCGGCGGCTGCGGTGGTCGCTGGCGGGGCTGGCGGCGGCCGTGGTGGCGCTGGCGGTGACCCTGACCCTGGTCACGAAGGACAATCCGCTGCACGCCACCTACGTCACCCTGCTCGACCTCTTCTCGATCAACGATCCCGCGCACAACGCGTCCAGGAGCGAGCAGATCCTGCAACTGCTGTCGGGGATAGTCGGGTTGCTGATGCTGCCGGTGATGGTGGCGGCGGTGCTGGAGGCGCTGGGGACGTTCCGTACCGCCTCCGCGCTGCGGAAGCCGCCGCGCGGGCTGAGCGGGCATCTGGTGCTGCTGGGGCTCGGCAAGATCGGCACCCGGGTGCTGACCCGGCTGCACGAGTTGCACATCCCCGTGGTGTGCGTCGAGGCCGACCCGGAGGCACGGGGCATGGCCACGGCGCGGCGGCTGGGCGTGCCGGTGGTCCTCGGGGACGTCACGCAGGAGGGCGTGCTGGAGGCCGCGAAGATCCAACGGGCCGACGCGCTGCTCGCGCTGACCAGCGCCGACACCACGAATCTGGAGGCCGTGCTGTACGCGCGGTCCGTGCGGTCCGATCTGCGGGTCGTCCTGCGGCTGTACGACGACGAGTTCGCGACGGCCGTGTACCGCACCCTGCGGGCCGCGCACCCCGATGCGCTGACCCGGAGCCGCAGCGTCTCCCACCTGGCCGCGCCCGCGTTCGCGGGGGCGATGATGGGCCGGCAGATCCTGGGGGCGATCCCGGTCGAGCGGCGGGTGCTGGTGTTCGCGGCACTGACCGTGGGCGGGCATCCGCAGCTGGAGGGAAGGACGGTCGGTGAGGCGTTCCGGGCCGGGGCGTGGCGGGTGCTGGCCCTGGACACGGCGGCCACGGCGGTACGCGCGCCGGGCACGGGCGGGGACGGAAGCCGCGACGGGAACGGGCACGGGACCCCCAGAACCCTCAGAACTCCTGGCACCCTCGGAATCCCCGGAATCCCCGGAACCAGGGACAGGGGCGCGAACGGCGGCGCCGGCCCGGCGGAGGCGGGGCCGTCGGGGCTGATCTGGGACCTGCCCGACACGTACGTCCTGCGCAGCGAGGACCGGGTGGTGCTGGGCGCCACCCGGCGGGGGCTGGCGGAACTGCTCCGGCGCAGGGGGAGGGAGCGGACCGGGGCGTGACGTGAACGGAGGGGGCGACCGGTGCTCCCCGGGCCGCAGCCCGGGAAGCACCCCCTCAGCCGTCCCAGCCCTCCCAATCCTCTCCCTACCTGCTCAGATCTGCTTCCCCAGGTACCGTTCCGCGAAGTCCAGCTCCAGGCGTACCTGCTTGATCCGCTCGTCGACCACCAGGGAGCCGTGGCCCGCGTCGTAGCGGTAGACCTCGTGGGGGGCGTCGCGGGACTGGAGGCGGTGGACGTAGTTCTCGATCTGGCGGATCGGACAGCGCGGGTCGTTCACCCCGGCCGAGATGTAGACCGGTGCCTTCACCCGGTCGACGTAGGTGATCGGGGAGGACGCCTCGAACCGCTCGGGAACCTCCTCGGGGGTGCCGCCGAGGAGCGTGCGGTCCATGGCCTTCAGCGCCTCCATCTCGTCGTGGTACGCCGTGACGTAGTCGGCGACCGGGACCACCGCGATGCCCAGGGTCCACGCGTCGGGCTGGGTGCCCAGGCCCAGGAGGGTGAGGTAGCCGCCCCAGGAACCGCCGGTGAGGACGAGGCGGTCCGGGTCCGCGAGGCCCGAGCTGATCGCCCACTCGCGGACCGCGGCGATGTCCTCCAGCTCGATCAGGCCGACCCGGTGCTTCAGCGCGTCGGTCCAGGCGCGGCCGTACCCCGTGGAACCGCGGTAGTTGACGCGGACCACCGCGTAGCCGTGGTCGACCCAGGCGGCCGGGCCCGCGGCGAAGGAGTCGCTGTCGTGCCAGGTGGGACCGCCGTGGATGTCGAAGACCGTGGGCAGCGGGCCGCTCGCGCCCGCGGGCTTCTGGACCAGGGCGTGGATCCGACCGCCGGGGCCCTCCACCCACACGTCCTCCACCGGCACCGAACCGGGCGACTTCATGCCCGGCGGGTCCAGGACGACCCCGCCGGCCGTGGAGCGGACCGCCGACGGCTCCGCCGACGACGACCACAGGTACTCCACGCTGCCGTCCGGGCGGGCCGTCGCGCCCGAGACCGTGCCGGGCGGGGTGTCGATCTCCAGCAGCTCGGGGCCCGCCAGGTCGTAGCGGAACAGTTCGCTGCGGGCCTCGAAGCTGTGCGCGATCAGCAGGCCCGTGCCGTCCGGGAACCACTCGGCGCTCACGTCACCCGGCAGCTCCAGGGCGAGGTCCGTCTCCTCGCCCGTCGCCACGTCCCACACCAGGGGCTCCCAGCGGCCGCGCCGCTGGTGACCGATGAGCAGACGCGTGTCACCGTCGATCGGGGCGAAGCCCAGTACCTCCAGGCCCAGCTCCTCGGTGCCGCCCCTGGTGTCGTCCAGCTCGGCGACCGGCGTGCCGTCGGGGCGCAGCACCCGCAGCGCGGAGTGCATCGCGTCGCCGTGCTCCGTGTGCTCGACGGCGATGAGCGAGCCGTCGTGGGAGAGGTCGCCGACGCCCGCCGACTCGCGGTGCCGGTAGATCTCCACGGGCTCTTCGCCGGTGCGCACGAGGTGGATCGTCGTACCGTCCTCGTCCGTGGAACGGCCCACGACCGCCGTGCGCCCGTCCCGGGCGAGGGCGAGGCCGGCCGGGTACGAGGGGTTCAGGCCCTCGGCGGCGAGTTCGTCGGCGCCGCCCGCGAACCGCTGCCGGCGCCAGACGCCGAACTCGTCGCCGTCCTTGTCGTCGAACCACCAGATCCACTCGCCGTCCGGCGAGAGCACACCGTCCGTGGTGCCGTTGGGCCGGTCCGTCACCTGACGCTGCTCGCCCGTCGACCGGTCCCAGGCATACAGCTCGTACGTCCCCGTCGCGTTCGACACGAACAGGGAACGGTCGGGGGCGTCCTCCGCCCAGTCGGGCAGGGAGACCCGGGGCGCCCGGAAGCGCTTCTCCCAGTCGGGCATCAGCTCGCCCTGTCGTACTCGCTCGGTCCGGTCCGTCCGCCGCGCCGGTGCGCCGGACTCGTTGCTCTCAGTCATGGCCCCATACTGCCCGCCCCGGAGGGTGTCGCGCCGCCGAGGTCCCCAGCCTGTGGACAACCCGCACCGGATCTCCCACCGGGGCCGACACGACCGCTACCACCACGGGTCACCCGGGCCTCCCCCGCCCCAGTGACCACGGGGCCACGGGGGCCCGCGAGGGCCGCCCCGCGAACCGGTCTTTCCACGCGGCCCCGTACCGTGGGAGCGTGTACCGGTTTCTGCTGACGCCCCGATGGTGGGGGATCAACGTCTTCGTGCTGCTCGCCATCCCCTTCTGCATCTTCATGGGTTCCTGGCAGCTGAGCCGCTTCGAGGACCGCGTCGACAACCACCGCGGCGCCGAGGAACAGGCCGCCTCCGCCCAACAGGAGGAGGCCCGGCCGCTGGACACACTGCTGCCGGTGACCAAGGCGACCTCCGGCAAGCAGGCCACCACGAGCGGCCGCTACGAGGAACAGCTCCTCGTGCCCGACCGGGACCTCGACGGCGCACCCGGCCACTACGTCCTGACCCTGCTGCACACCGACAACGGCAAGGTGCTGCCCGTCGTCCGCGGCTGGCTGCCCGGCGAGCCCGACCCGGCCGGGGCGCCCGCGCCGCCGGACGGCGAAGTCACCGTCACCGGGGCGCTCCAGGCGTCCGAGACCCCCGGCAGCCACGGCGTCAGCGGCCGCAGCGGCCTGCCGGAGGGGCAGACCGCCGCGATCAGCGCGGCGTCGCTGGTGAACCTGGTCCCCCACGACGTGTACGAAGCGTGGATCACCCTCAACGAGGGCGATTCGGGGATGCGGGCGGTGCCCGCGGTCGCGCCGGGCGGTACCGGACTGGACCTCAAGGCGTTCCAGAACCTCGGCTACACCGCCGAGTGGTTCGCCTTCGTGGGCTTCGTCGTCTTCATGTGGTTCCGCCTGCTGCGCCGCGAGGTGGAGCTCGTCCGGGACGCGGAACTGGGCCTGGCCCCGGAGGAGGGGCAGGAGCGCGAGCCGGAACCGGACGGGAAGCGGTCCAGCCCGTCAGGGGTGTGACCGGGACCGGGACCTCCGTCCCGGTCGGCCCGCCGGCACCGGCTCGTCGGCGTCAGCTCGTCAGCGTCGGCAGCAGTCCCGTCCAGTAGACGGTGCCCGCGCAGGCGTTGGCCACCGTGACGGTCGCCGTGCCCCCCGTCGCCGCGGTGTACGTCACGGTCACACTTCCCTCGGCCGGGCCGTCCGCCTTGAGGAGCTGGGCCGCCGTTCCGATGTCGCCGCCCGTGGGCGGGCCGCTGTTGGGCGTGGGGTCTTCCTGCGAGGGGCTCGGGTCGGGTGCGGGCTCCTCGGTGCCGCCCCCCGTCTCGCCGCCGGTCCCGCCGCCGGTTCCGCCGCCGGTTCCGCCGTCCGTGGAACAGGTCTCGGAAGGCACCCAGGCGAACTTCACGTCGTACGTCTCACCCGGCTTGAGCACCAGCGGCACGGACTCCAGGGACGGGTCGGGCAGGCCGGCCGCCGCGTCCCCCGCCACGTGCCGGGCCGAGCCCACCTTGGCGGGGTCGGCCGCACCCAGCGGAGTCACGCTCACGCTTCCGGACCTGCCGACGGTACAGCTCGCCGTGGACACGTTGCCGACCCGGAAGGAGCCGTAGACCGCGCCGGTCGAGTCGGGGGCGACGCTGCTCGCGACGGCCGGTCCGAGCTGCGCGGCCGTGCAGGCGGTCACCCCGGCCGCCGCGCTCGACGAGGGGCCCGCCTTCTCGGGCTCACCGGTGCGCGAGCCGGGCTTCGAGGTCTTCTCCTTGTCCTCCTTGCCCTTGCCGTCCTTGTCGGTCCCCTCGACCCGGTCCGAGGTGCCGCCCGCGGTGGTCTCGCCGCCGCCGGTCTTCTTGTCCTCGCCGGTGCTGCCCTCCGTCTCCGAGGCGTGACCGATGGCGAACGGGTTGGCGTCCGAACCGGTGATGTTCGAGACGTGCACGAGGGCCGGGACGGCCGTGCCGAGGAAGAGCGCCGCGGCCGCCGCGCCGACGAGGAGCTGCCGCTTGCGCGCCCTGCGGGCGGGGACCGCGCGCTGCAGGTACTCCAGCGAGCCCTCGCGCGGCTCCATCTCGCCCACCGAGCGGTGCAGCAGGCTCCGTACATCAAGCTCGGCCGGTTCAGCGGGCTCGGCCGACTCGGACGGCTCGACCGACTCGGCGAGCTCGACCGACTCGGTCGACTGGTCCGACTCTGCCGCCTGGTCCGACTCTGCCGCCTGGTCCGACTCTGCGGGCTCGGTCGACCGGTCAGACTCTGCCGGTCGGTCCGAGTCGGCCGACTCGGCCGGCTGGTCCGGCCGGTCCGAGTCCGTCAGCCGGTCCGGGCCTGCCGACTCGTCGGACTCGTCGGAGTCGAGCCGCCCCGCGCCCTGGTCGGGCCCCTGGTCGTCCAGGCCGTCGTTCACAGTTCCGTTCCCAGCGTGCGATTGCTTCGACTGCTGCCCGGTCGGGGACACCGACCCACGCAGTACGCGCAGGCCGTCACCGTCGGACGGACCCGGGCCGTCGGCCCCGGACACACGTTCGTCAGGCTCACGTTCCTCAGCCTCGGCCGCGCTCTCCTCGGCCGCGCTCTCCTCGGCCGCGCTCTCCTCGGCCGCGTGCTCCCCGGCCGCACGCTTCTCGGGCCCATCCTCCTCCGGCCCGCGCTCCTCGCCGCGCGTGTCCCTGTCGCCGCTCATACCGGCGCCTCCATGGCCACTCGCAGCGCCGCGATCCCGCGCGAGCCGTACGCCTTCACCGAGCCCAGCGAGATGCCGAGCGTCGCCGCCACCTGCGCCTCGGTCATGTCCGCGAAGTACCGCAGCACCAGCACCTCGCGCTGACGGCGCTGCAGCCCTTTCATCGCCTTGATGAGGGAGTCGCGCTCCAGCTGGTCGTAGGCGCCTTCCTCCGCGCTCGCCATGTCGGGCATGGGCTTGGAGAGCAGCTTCAGGCCGAGGATGCGGCGGCGCAGCGCGGAACGGGAGAGGTTGACGACCGTCTGACGCAGATACGCCAGGGTCTTCTCCGGGTCCCGCACGCGTTTACGGGCGGAGTGGACGCGGATGAACGCCTCCTGGACGACGTCCTCGCAGGAGGCGGTGTCGTCGAGGAGCAGCGCCGCGAGACCCAGCAGCGAGCGGTAGTGCGCGCGGTAGGTCTCGGTGAGATGGTCGACGGTCGTACCGGCCGCCACGATGTCGTCGGCACCGCCGTCACGCTGACTCGGTATGCGGGCGGGCCGCGCTGCTGGCATCGGCGCGATCACCGGCATGCCACCGGACGCACCGGCCTTGCGGGGTCGGAGAACTTGGCGGGGCGGGCGTAGAGCCGTGCCACGCGGCGTTGCGAAGTCGAGTACCTCAGCCACGCCAGTTGGACACGCTTCCCCCCATGAGGGTTGTACGTGCCGCGCGTCACGTTTGCCGCGCCCGGCGCCGGCCGACCGCCGTCCGTGCCGGGCAGGACTCTCGACAGCACACCGAATACCCTCATGTGTCTGCTCTTCCCCTATGTCTCATATCAACGGACGTCCCCACGTCCGATTCCGGACGTCCCCACGCCCGGAAAGACCACCGCGTCCCCACACGCCCAACAACAGGGGTGACCGCAAAGACGCTTCCCGCCCCACGCTCGGTTGCGTGGGGCGGGAAATTAAATCTTCGACTGCCGACCGGGCAGGATCAAGGGATCTGAGCCATCCTGGCCGGATCGCATGGTGCACGGAGATCCTACAAACTCATCCCCGTGACCAAGGATTATTTACGCCTCGGCCAGCACCAGTTCGGCTGTCTGTGCGCTGTTGAGCGCGGCACCCTTGCGCAAGTTGTCGCCGCAGACGAAGAGTTCGAGCGCCGTCGGATCGTCAAGCGCCCGCCGTACCCGGCCCACCCACGTCGGATCGGTGCCGACGACGTCGGCGGGCGTGGGGAACTCGCCCGCGGCGGGGTTGTCGTACAGCACGACGCCGGGTGCCGTGGCGAGGATCTCGCGGGCCGCGTCGACGGTGACCTCGTCCTCGAAGCGGGCGTGCACGGTGAGCGAGTGCGTGGTGATCACCGGAACCCGTACGCAGGTCACGGCGACCGGGAGCCGCGCCAGGCCGAGGATCTTGCGGGACTCGTCGCGGATCTTCATCTCCTCCGAGGACCAGCCGTCCTCGCGCAGCGACCCGGCCCACGGCACGACGTTCAGCGCGACCGGCTCCGCGAAGGGGCCCGTGTTGTCCCCCACCGCCCGCCGTACGTCACCGGGGCCGGTCCCCAGTTCCGTACCCGCGACCAGGGACAGCTGCTCCCGCAGGGTGCGCACGCCCTCGTGTCCGGCGCCGCTGACCGCCTGGTACGAGGAGACGACCAGCTCGCGCAGCCCGAACTCGGCGTGCAGCGCGCCCACCGCGACGATCATCGACAGGGTGGTGCAGTTCGGGTTGGCGACGATCCCGCGCGGGCGCATCCGCGCGGCGTGCGAGTTGACCTCGGGGACGACGAGCGGCACCTGAGGGTCCATCCGGAAGGCGCCGGAGTTGTCGACCACCACCGCACCCCGTGCGACGGCGACGGGCGCCCACCGCTCGGCGACCTCGTCGGGGACGTCGAACAGCGCGACGTCGATCCCGTCGAAGGCCTCCTCGGTGAGCGCCACGACCTCGACCTGCTCCCCGCGCACGGCCAGCTTGCGGCCGGCCGAGCGCGGGGAGGCGATCAGTCGGATCTCGCCCCAGATGTCCGCCCGCTGGGACAGGATCTGGAGCATGACCGTGCCGACGGCCCCGGTCGCTCCCACGACCGCGAGTGCCGGCCGTCCGGACCGCCCCATCAGCGGCCGGTGCCCCCGTAGACGACGGCCTCGTCGCTGTCGGAGTCCAGCCCGAAGGCGGTGTGCACGGCGCGGACGGCACCGTCCACGTCGTCCTTGCGGGTGACGACCGAGATACGGATCTCGGAGGTCGAGATCAGCTCGATGTTCACGCCCGCGTCGGACAGGGCGGTGAAGAAGTCGGCGGTGACCCCGGGGTTGGTCTTCATACCGGCGCCGACCAGCGAGATCTTGCCGATCTGGTCGTCGTAGCGCAGGGACTCGAAGCCGATGGCGCCCTTGTTCTTCTCCAGGGCGTCGATGGCCTTGCGGCCCTCGGTCTTCGGCAGCGTGAACGAGATGTCCGTCAGGCCCGTGGAGGCCGCCGACACGTTCTGCACGACCATGTCGATGTTGATCTCGGCGTCGGCGATCGTACGGAAGATCGAGGCCGCCTCGCCCGGCTTGTCCGGCACACCGACGACCGTGACCTTGGCCTCGGAGGTGTCGTGCGCGACACCGGAGATGAGCGCCTGCTCCACCTTCTTGTCCCCTCGCTGAATCGGCTCGCTGCTGACCCACGTGCCCGGCAGTCCGCTGAAGGACGAACGGACGTGGATCGGGATGTTGTACCGGCGGGCGTACTCCACACAGCGGTGGAGCAGCACCTTCGACCCGGAGGCCGCCAGTTCGAGCATGTCGCCGGTCGAGATCCAGTCGATCTTCCGGGCCTTCGGCACCACGCGCGGGTCGGCGGTGAACACGCCGTCGACGTCGGTGTAGATCTCGCACACCTCGGCGTCGAGGGCGGCCGCCAGGGCCACCGCGGTGGTGTCGGAGCCGCCACGGCCGAGCGTGGTGATGTTCTTGCCCTGCTGGCTGACGCCCTGGAAACCGGCGACGATGGCGATGTTGCCCTCGTCCACCGAGGCACGGATCCGGCCGGGTGTGACGTCGATGATGCGGGCTTTGTTGTGGACCGAGTCGGTGATGACACCCGCCTGGCTGCCGGTGAAGCTCTGGGCGTTGTGGCCCAGGTTTTTGATCGCCATGGCCAGCAGGGCCATGGAGATCCGCTCTCCCGCGGTCAGCAGCATGTCGAGCTCGCGCCCGGCAGGCATCGGGGAAACCTGCTCGGCGAGATCGATCAACTCGTCCGTCGTGTCGCCCATCGCGGAAACCACGACGACCACCTGGTGGCCGTTCTGCTTGGCTTCCACGACCCTCTTCGCGACGCGCTTGATGCCTTCGGCATCGCCTACGGAGGAGCCTCCGTACTTCTGCACGACAAGGCCCACGTGCGCTCCTCGCTCAATCCGTCGTTGTCCCACGTTTTGCGCACATGTGTGCACACCGTGGTCGGCTCATTCTATCGGGCACCCGAAAAACGCCTCGTCGATACCGCATCGTGAGATGCCCGGGCACCCGTGCAGGAGGGCTCATGCCCAGCCCGAAGCCGACCACTCGGAAAAGCGACCTGCGTCACACGCCGGAACATCGGACGTCTCGTTCTTCCGGCACGCAGCCGTCCGTGCCGCGCACCCGTCCCGAAAACCGTGAGCACTTCGGCCGGAGCTGTTCGCAGGTGCTCGTGCGGGCACCGAAGTGACACCGGACTGCCGCCTGCTCACGTGTTCGGCGAAGGGGCCCCGCCCGCCGTTTAGGAAAACCGGTGCCGTCAAGTGACCGGGCGCATGCCCAGGGGGGTGCCTATTTCCTCCGCCATGACCTTGCCCGCCTCGAACTCGAGGGTGTCGTCGCCCATGCCCTGGTCGGTGTCGAGGCCGTCGAGGGCGGCCAGGGGCTGGTCGAGGCGGACGTGGGCGACGACGGACTGGAGGGCGCGCAGGGTCGCCGACGCGGTGGGACCCCAGTTGGAGAAGTAGGAGAACTGCCACCACCACAGCGCTTCCGTGGTGCGACCGGCCCGGTAGTGGACCATGCCGTGGCGGAGGTCGGTGATGACGTCGGTGAGGTCGTCGGAGATCCGGGCCGGGACGGGCGCCGTACGGGGCTCGTAGGGGTCGAAGACCTCGGAGTAGACGTCGACCGGCTCCAGCAGCCGGGCGAGGTTCTCGCGGAGTTCGTCCACGTCGGCCTCCGGGCCCCCGTCGGGCTCGTACCGTTCCTCGGGGACGATGTCCTCGTGGGCGCCCAGCCGACCGCCGGCCAGCATGAGCTGGGAGACCTCCAGCAGGAGGAAGGGGACCGTCGAGTCGGGCTCGTCGCCCTTGGCGACCTCCGTGACGGCGACCAGGAAGCTCTCGATCTGATCCGCGATCTGGACCGAGAAGTCGTCCGGGTTCCGGTTGGCCGCGTGCAGCGTGGCATCAGACATCTAGGAGTCGTCTCCCCTCGAAGGCGCGCCCGAGGGTGACCTCGTCCGCGTACTCCAGGTCGCCGCCCACCGGGAGGCCGCTGGCCAGACGGGTGACCTTCAGACCCATGGGCTTGATCATGCGGGCGAGGTACGTGGCCGTGGCCTCGCCCTCCAGATTCGGGTCCGTGGCCAGGATCAGCTCGGTGACCGTGCCGTCGGCCAGCCGGGCCAGCAGTTCCCGGATGCGCAGATCGTCGGGGCCCACCCCGTCGATCGGGCTGATCGCGCCACCCAGGACGTGGTAGCGGCCCCGGAACTCGCGGGTACGCTCGATGGCCACGACGTCCTTGGGTTCCTCCACGACACAGATGACCGCGCGGTCGCGGCGGGTGTCACGGCAGATGTTGCAGAACTCCTCCTGCGCCACATTGCCGCAGGTCGCGCAGAAACGGACCTTCGCCTTCACTTCCATCAGGGCGTGGGCGAGACGCCGTACGTCCGTCGGCTCCGCCTGGAGGATGTGGAAGGCGATCCGCTGGGCGCTCTTCGGACCGACGCCGGGCAGCCGCCCGAGTTCGTCGATGAGATCCTGCACCACGCCTTCGTACAACGGACTGCCGTCCTTCCTGGGTTTTCTTCAGTACGTACCGTAGAGGCCCGCGCCCCGTCTTAGAAGGGCAGACCGGGAATGCCGCCGCCCAGGCCCTGGGCCAGCGGGCCGAGCTTCTGCTGCTGGAGGGTCTGGGCGTTCTCGTTGGCCGCCTGGACGGCCGCGACGATCAGGTCCGCGAGGGTCTCGGTGTCCTCGGGGTCCACCGCCTTCGGGTCGATCTTCAGCGCCCGGAGCTCGCCACCGCCGGTGACGGTCGCCGTCACCAGGCCGCCGCCCGCCTTGCCGTCGACCTCCGTCTGCGCGAGTTCCTCCTGCGCCTTGGCCAGGTCCTGCTGCATCTTCTGGGCCTGCTGGAGCAACTGCTGCATGTTGGGCTGGCCACCACCGGGGATCACGATTCAGCTCCTTGGTCGGTCCGTCCGTACGGGATTTTCCCGTTCGGCACGAGCCTACGTGGTCCGGGCGGCCGTCGCCCCAGCACTCTTTCGAGTGACTCCCGGTCGGGTCCTCCACCTGATCACGGCCCTCTTTCGGGCGGAAGAGGAGCCGAACCCCCGACGCCCCCACCCGTTGGGCGGTAGGAAGGGCCGGGCACGTCCGCGCCGACCGTCGCGCAGACGTCGAGCAGGAGTCGGTAGGGGCCGGTCAGTAGGGAGTACGGGGTGGGTCAGCCGGAGATGCAGCCCGAGGGCCGTCCGCAGGACGGCCCCGGCGAGGGGGCGACCGGGCTGCGGCCGGGCGATCTGGCCGGGCGGGTGTTTCCGCTCGGGGACTGGGGCGAGCCCGCGCTCCGGCTGGACGAGCTGTACCGGTGGGTGGAGCGGGGGGCGTTGGACACCGCCGCCTGGTATCTCGCGGACCGGGTGTGGAAGCGGCGCTGCGCACGGGCCCTGCGCACCGGGACCGCGGCGGGGACGGTCACCGGGGCGGCGCTGCTGCTGCTGGATCTGACCCGGGTGGCCGTCGGGGCCACCCCCTGGGGGTACCTGGCGTTGCTGCTGGCGGTCGCGTGTGCGGTCGCCGACCGGTTCTTCGGGGTGACGTCCGGCTGGATGCGGGACGTGGCGACCGCGCAGGCGGTGCAGCGGCGGCTCCAGGCGTTCCAGTTCGACTGGGCGTCGGAGTGCGTCCGCGAGGTGCTGGGCCCGGCCGAGGGCACCGCGAGCGAGGCGGCCGAGCGGTGCCTGTCGGTGCTGCGGCGGTTCTCGGAGGACGTGAGCGAGCTGGTGCGGGCCGAGACGGAGGACTGGATGTCGGACTTCCGCGGCGGGATCGTGCCGTTGGGCGTCCGGGGGGCCGCGGCGGGCGCGGGCCGCCCCGATGCGGGCGCGCCGTACGGCCGCTTCCCCGTCCCTCCGGGCGCGGCCCGCCCGAACATGCCCCGGCAGCGCCCGCCGGAGCCGAGGTGAACCGAGGCAGGGGGACGGCCGGGTGTCTCAGTCCCGGGTGTAGACGAGCTGCTCGCCGTTGCTGGTGTTCACGCGCTGGAGGGAACCGTCGGGGCGGAGGGTGATCTCGGTGGCGGACCCCGGGGTGCAGGCGCTGCGCGGCTGGCCGACCGTCACGCTGGACGGGCCGATCCGCAACCGGTCGCCGGAGCCCGGGGTCTCGGAGAGGCCGGCCTCGAACACGCAGTGGTAGGTGCCGTCGCCGGCGGGCCCGTCGGCGACGAGGGACATGACCGTGTCCCCCACCTCGCCCTGCTGGATGGTCAGCGTGCGGGTGTGCAGACCGCTCGCGTTGTCGATGGTCGTGGACCAGCTGCCCAGGTAGCCGGTCGGGATCACCCCGTCCGTCGGCGCGGGGGTGCCGGACCGGGCCGGGTCGCCCGTGCCTCCTGTACCGCCTGCCCCGGCCGATCCGTCCGGCCCGGTCGAGGCCTTGCCGTCGGTGGTCGGGTCGGTGCCCCGGGACGTGCCGTCGGTCGCCGTGGCCGTGGGGTCGCCGCCGGCGCTGTCGCCGCCGGCGCCGCTGCTCATCAGCGCGTACACCGTGCCGCCGGCGGCGATCGCGACGACCAACGCGATGACGACGAGCAGCGCGGTGGAACGGCCGCCCCACGGTGTCCGCGCCGGGCCGTACGGGGGCGGGTTCGAGCCGAAGGGCGGCGGGCCGTGGGGCGGGGTGGAGCCGACGGCCCCGTAGGCGTTGTACGGGTGGCCGTAACCGGAGGGCTGGGGGTGCGGTTGGGCGTGCGGCTGGGGATGGCCGTACGCGGCGGGGACCTGCCCGGCCGCCGGGTTGCCCGGGGGCGGTGCGGTGCTCTGGCCGGCCACCAGGGTGGGCAGGTGGTCCACCGGCGCACCGGCACCGGGGGTGCCCGGCGCGGGCGGGGCGAGTGCGTGGGGCGGGGGCTCCGGTGGGGCGGAGCCGTCGGGGGCGGGGGCGTGTTCGGGGGTGGCGGCGGGAGCGGAGCCGTCCGGTCCGGGGAGTGCGGGCGGCGTGGGCGGTACGGGCTGCCCGGCGGCCCCTGCCGCACCCCCCGCCCCCGCCGCCGCTGCCGGGGGCGTCTCCGGGTCCTCCGCGTCCAGCAGCCGCACGGCGTGCCGCCCGAGCTGGGCGACCAGGACGCCCGGCAGCCAGGGATCGCGGGAACGGCCGTCGACGACGGTGTCCTCGGCTCCGGTGCGTTCCAGGATCCGGTCGAGCGTGGGCCGCTGGGCGGGGTCCTTCTTCAGGCAGTCCCTCACCAGGTCGGCGAGACCCTCGGGGACCCGGCCGAGGTCGGGTTCCTCCTGGGCGATGCGGAACATCAGGGCGTGCACCCCGCTGTCGGCGGTGCCGAAGGGAAGCTCGCCGGTGGCCGCGTAGGCGAGCACCGCGCCGAGGCAGAAGACGTCGCAGGCGGAGGTGATGCGGTCGCCGCGCACCTGCTCCGGCGCCATGAACCCGGGCGAACCGACGAGCGCGCCGGTGCGGGTGAGTCCTCCGTCGGTCACGGTCTCCATCGCCCGCGCGATCCCGAAGTCGATGACGCGCGGCCCGTCGATGGTGACGAGCACGTTGGACGGTTTGAGGTCGCGGTGCACGATGCCGGCGGCGTGGATGTCCTTCAGCGCGTGCGCGAGACCGGCGGCGAGGATGCGTACCGAGCGCTCGGGCAGCGCGCCGTGGTCCTGCCCGACCACCTGCTGGAGGCTGGGCCCCGCGACGTACCCGGTGGCGACCCACGGCACCGGGGCCTCGGTGTCCGCGTCCAGCACCGGCGCGGTCCAGGCGCCGCCGACCTGCCGTGCGGCCCGCACCTCCTGGCGGAAACGGGCCCGGAACTCCTCCTGCCGGGCCAGCTCCTCACGGACCAGCTTGACGGCGACGGTGCGTCCCCGGTCGGAACGGGCCAGGTAGACGCACCCCATCCCGCCGGCCCCGAGCCGCGCGAGCAGCCGGTACGCGCCGATCCTCCCCGGGGGCCGGTCGCCCGGCGTCCCCGGCACGTCGCCCCCCGGCCCGTGCATCTCCATCGTTGCGCCGCCTTCCCCCACAGTGAGCAACAGCCCGAGGATAGACCGGGCTTGGTCCGGGGTGACCAGGGCTTCGTCCACGGTTCCGTAACAGGTGGGCCGAGTCCGTCGAGCACGGTGGACAGGCGCTCAACGAGTGGACCGCCTGTCCGAACTCCGCCTCACCGAATGCCTTCACCGGTCGTCGGCGACGGGCTTCCCCGTCGTGACGGCCGTCGACACTCTGTCGCGGAAAGCGGCGGACCGCAGACAGGCCGCCGATGTCGGGCGGCCCGTGCCACGGCCTACCCTCACCCCCATGACTCCTCAGCCGAACCCCGAGGTCGGGGCCGCCGTGAAGGCCGCCGACCGTGCGCACGTCTTCCACTCCTGGTCCGCGCAGGAGCTCATCGACCCGCTCGCCGTCGCCGGGGCGGAGGGGGCGTACTTCTGGGACTACGACGGCCGGCGCTACCTCGACTTCACCAGCGGCCTCGTCTACACCAACATCGGCTACCAGCACCCGAAGGTCGTCGCCGCGATCCAGGAGCAGGCCGGGCGGATGACGACGTTCGCGCCCGCGTTCGCCGTCGAGGCGCGGTCGGAGGCGGCGCGGCTGATCGCCGAGCGGACGCCGGGGGACCTCGACAAGATCTTCTTCACCAACGGGGGCGCGGACGCCGTCGAGCACGCCGTGCGCATGGCGCGGCTGCACACCGGGCGGCCCAAGGTGCTCTCCGCGTACCGCTCGTACCACGGCGGCACCCAGCAGGCCGTGAACCTCACCGGTGACCCGCGCCGCTGGGCCTCGGACAGCGGCACGGCCGGGGTCGTGCACTTCTGGGCGCCCTTCCTGTACCGCTCCCGCTTCTACGCCGAGACCGAGGAGCAGGAGTGCGCGCGGGCGCTCGAGCACCTGGAGGCGACGATCACCTTCGAGGGGCCGTCGACGATCGCGGCGATCGTCCTGGAGACCGTTCCGGGCACGGCGGGGATCATGCCGCCGCCGCCCGGCTACCTCGCCGGGGTCCGCGAGCTGTGCGACACGTACGGCATCGTCTTCGTCCTGGACGAGGTCATGGCCGGGTTCGGCCGGACCGGCACGTGGTTCGCGGCGGACCTGTACGACGTCGTGCCGGACCTGATGACCTTCGCGAAGGGCGTGAACTCCGGGTACGTGCCGCTCGGCGGCGTCGCGATCTCCGGGGCGATCGCCGACACGTTCGGGAAGCGGCCGTACCCGGGTGGGCTGACGTACTCCGGGCATCCGCTGGCCTGTGCCGCGGCCGTCGCGACGATCGGCGTCATGGCCGAGGAGGGCGTCGTCGAGAACGCCTCGCGGCTCGGCACGTCGGTGGTCGGGCCCGCGCTGCACGAGCTCGCGGAGCGGCACCCCAGTGTGGGCGAGGTCCGCGGGGTCGGCATGTTCTGGGCGCTGGAACTGGTGCGGAACCGGGAGACCCGGGAGCCGCTGGTGCCGTACAACGCGACCGGCGAGGCGAACGCCCCCATGGCCGCCTTCGCGGCGGCCGCGAAGGCGGGCGGGCTGTGGCCCTTCGTGAACATGAACCGCACCCATGTGGTGCCGCCGTGCAACACGACCGAGGCCGAGCTGAAGGAGGGCCTGGCGGCACTGGACTCGGCCCTGTCGGTGGCGGACGAGTACGTGGAGTGACCCGGCGCCCCGTGCCCGCCGAGTGCCCGCCGGGGGTCGGCGACCCCCGGCGGGCACTCGAACAGGCCGGGAAGGGTGAACGCGTAAGGTGGCGGCACCGTGGACAGATGTGTGCACGTCATTCGAACGCGATGAGGGAGACGCCCGACCATGCCCGGCACCAGCGGCAACGGTGCGGTGACCCGCAGCACGCTGCGGCAGCAGATCGCCGACGCGCTCCGTGACGAGGTGCTGGCCGGGCGGCTCCAGCCGGGGCAGGAGTTCACCGTCAAGGAGATCGCCGACCAGTACGGGGTGTCCGCGACCCCGGTGCGGGAGGCACTGGTCGACCTGTCGGCGCAGGGACTGCTCGACGCCGACCAGCACCGGGGGTTCCGGGTGCACGAGTACTCCGTCGACGACTTCCGCGGCATGATCGAGGCCCGCGGTCTGGTGGTCGACGGGATGTTCCACGCCCTGACCGATCCCGGCGGGCGCCTGGCCTCCCTGCGGCCCGAGGAGCCCCGGGTCGCCGCCGCGCTCGCCGGGGTCCGGCGGCGCGGCGAGGAGGCACAGCGGTCGGCCCTCGCCGGGGACCTCACCGTTCTGATCGGCTACGACCTGCGCTTCTGGCGCGAGCTCGGGGCCCTGTTCGGCAACTCCTACCTCACCGCCTTCCTGCACCGGCTCCGGGTGCAGACCTGGGTGTGCGCGGTGCAGCATCTGCGTCGGCTGCCCGATCTCCGGGGACGGCTGTGGTCCGAGCACACCGATCTGGTCGATTCCCTGTCGCGCCGTGACACCGATTCCGCTCGCGCGATCATCGACTCGTACAACGCCCACTCCCTGAGCCTCATCGAGCGGCTCCCCCCGGACCGGCCGGACCGACCGGACCGACCGGACTGACCGCGGGGCCCCGGGCACGGGGTTCCGGGGCGCGGCGCCCGCGTCGCCCGTGTTCGTACGGGTAGGGGCCTGCACGAGGGGAGCCGCCCCCGCCCCGCGCCGATACCCTTCTCTGACGACCTACGTGTCTTCGACCCACGTGCTGTGCGAGGAGCCCTCTTGGCCTGTGACCTGTGGCTGGTACCGCTCGTCGACGTGTTGTGCCACACGCCCGACAATCCGTTCGCCGAGGAGATCGCGCAGTACGACAAGGTGCTCTCCGAAGCCGGGCTGCCGCCGGTGCCGGTGTACCAGTACATGCCGGGACTGTCCGGCGAGGTCGCCCCGGTCGCGGGCTTCGACTACGACGCGCTGCACTTCCTGCGGCGCACGTACCTGCTCCAGGTGTGCGGGCTGCCGGTCACGCCGGTGGGCGAACTGGGCGGTGACTACGAGCAGTTGCTGGAGATGTTCGAGGCGACGGCCCAGCAGTCGCACCTGGTCTGGCACTACGACCACGCCGGGGCGTACGTCCCCGTGGACTTCCCGACCCCGCTCTCCAGCGACGAACTCCTCGTCGGCGGCGGCCCGCTGGGCTCCTCCCACGCACTGCTGCGGGAACTGGAACTCGTCGCCCCGGCCCTCGGCATCGACCCCGCGAACCCCCCGGCCGCGCCGGAGCCCCCGCGGGGACCGACCGAGCTGGAGGAACCCGCCGTCCCGCCCCCGTACGACCCCAGCCCCTTCGCCCGCGAACGCCACGTCTGGCTCGGCCTGCACGCGGCGGCGACCCGGAGCCTGGCCCAGGGCTCGATGATCGTCTTCAGCTGACCCCCGGGCGGGTACGGGCTCGCCACGAAAGCCCCGAACGCCCCGGAGACGAGAACGTCCCGGCGACCCTGGACGGGTCACCGGGACGTCGGGGTACGGCAGGGCCGGCCCTTACAGGAACGAGTTGATCTCGATCGTCTCGTCGCGGCCCGGGCCCACGCCGATCGCGGAGATCGGGGCGCCGGACATCTCCTCCAGGGCCTTGACGTAGGCCTGGGCGTTCTTCGGCAGGTCGGAGAAGGACTTCGCCCCGGTGATGTCCTCGGACCAGCCGGGGAGCATCTCGTAGACCGGCTTCGCGTGGTGGAAGTCCGACTGGGAGTACGGGAGCTCCTCGACGCGCTTGCCGTCGATCTCGTAGGCCACGCAGACCGGGATCTGCTCCCAGCCGGTGAGGACGTCGAGCTTGGTGAGGAAGAAGTCGGTCAGGCCGTTCACGCGGGTCGCGTAGCGGGCGATGACCGCGTCGAACCAACCGCAGCGGCGGTCGCGGCCGGTGGTGACGCCCCGCTCGCCGCCGATGGTGCGCAGCGCCTCGCCGTCCTCGTCGAACAGCTCGGTCGGGAAGGGGCCGGCGCCGACGCGGGTCGTGTACGCCTTGAGGATGCCGATGACCCGGCTGATCTTCGTCGGGCCCACGCCGGCGCCCGTGCAGGCACCGCCCGCGGTCGGGTTGGACGAGGTGACGAAGGGGTACGTGCCGTGGTCGATGTCGAGCAGGGTGCCCTGGCCGCCCTCGAAGAGGACCACCTTGTCCTGCTCCAGGGCCTCGTTGAGGACCAGGACGGTGTCGGTGACGTAGGGCGCCAGCTTCTCCGCGTAGCCCAGCAGCTCCCCGACCACCTGGTCCACGGCGATCGCGCGCCGGTTGTAGAGCTTGGTGAGCATCTGGTTCTTGACGTCGAGGGCCGCCTCCACCTTCTGGGTGAGGATCGACTCGTCGTACAGGTCCTGGACCCGGATGCCGACGCGGTTGATCTTGTCGGCGTAGGTCGGGCCGATGCCGCGACCGGTCGTCCCGATCTTGCGCTTGCCGAGGAAGCGTTCCGTCACCTTGTCGACGGTCACGTTGTACGGCGTGATGATGTGCGCGTTGCCGCTGAGCAGGAGCTTGGACGTGTCGACGCCCCGCTCGTTCAGCCCACTCAGCTCGGAGAGCAGGACGGAGGGGTCGACGACGACGCCGTTGCCGATGACCGGCGTGCAGCCGGGGGACAGGATTCCGGAAGGGAGCAGGTGGAGGGCGTACTTCTGGTCACCCACGACTACCGTGTGGCCGGCGTTGTTGCCGCCTTGGTAGCGCACCACGTAGTCGACGGAACCTCCGAGCAGGTCCGTCGCCTTTCCCTTGCCTTCGTCACCCCACTGAGCACCGAGCAGCACAAGTGCGGGCACGCGCGTACACCCCTTCCGGGCGGGGCATGTCCAGGGTCAGGGGCGTACGCGGTGGATCTCCGCCGCGTGCACCGCGACCACCGTTGGCCGCCAACCGTCGGACCGGGTGCCCCGGAATAGACGAAGCCCCTGCGCAAAAGTGCAAAGGGGCTCTTGCACAAAGATGCTACCCGAGGAAGCGAGGCATGGCCGAGGTGGCGACTTCCCCGACGTCCGATCAGCTCCTGGTGGTCATCGATCCGGTCGCCCGCCGCAGGGACGGTGAGTCCGTGCGCATCGCGAAAGACGTGCTCAGCGGGGGTGCGAGCACGAAGGTCTGCCTGCCGGACGGGCCGGAGGAGTTCGCCCGCGCGCTGGCCCGGCTGGGTTCCCGGCGGCCGGTGGTGATCGGCGACGACCGGGCCCTGACGCGGGCGGTGGGGGTGCTGCACCGGCAGCGCGAGCTGACCGGCTGCGCGCTGTCCCTGGTGCCGGTCGGCGGCGCGCTGTCCCTCGCCCGGTCGCTGGGGGTGCCCACGGGGACGGTGGCGGCGGCACGGGCCGCACTGGACGGCGCCGAGCGGCGGATGGACCTGCTGGTGGACGACAGCGACGGCGTGGTGCTCGGCGCGGTGCGGATCCCGCCGGTCGGGGGTGTGACGCCGGTCCGGGAGACGGTCGGCGGAGTGGGGCGTCCCTGGCTGCAGACGTGCCGGTCCCTGGTACGGACCCTGGTGCCGGCCCGGCCGCCCGAGATGACTCCCGTCACCGAGGCGCATCCCTCCCGGCTGCGGGTGGAGGTCGACGGAGAGACCCTGGTCGACCTGCACCAGCCGGTGGAGGCCGTGTCGGTCCTCCCGGGCGCCTCCGGGACGGCCAGGGTCGAAGTGCGTCCGGCGTCGGTGGGCGCGGAGGCCTCCCCGCTGCTGGCGGAGGGGCGCACGGTGACGATCTCGGGCGCGCACTTCCGCTACCGCGCGGACACGGTGGTGTCGGGGCCGGTGCTGACCCGGACGTGGGTGGTGCTGGAGGGGGCCCTGGGGCTGACTCTGCCGAAGAGCTGACCGACCGGCTCAGGGGGCGCTGAAGCCGGTCGTGTCCAGCAGGCAGTCGAACGGCTCGGGAATCGGGAGCTTCTCACCGAACGGCCTGGTGCAGTGCGACTCGTAGCCCTTGGCGGAGGGCGTCCACAGGACGGTGGCCTGCTCCTCCTGCATGTCGAGGATCAGGTAGACGGGGATACCGGCTCGTCCATAGACCTCGACCTTGTCCGTCAGGTCGTCGTCCCGGGTGGAGGAGGAGGTCAGTTCGGCAACGAAGGAGAGGGCTTCCCCGTCCAAGTGGTTGTCGGCTGTCTCCATGGCCTTCGCATGCGCCGCGTGGATATCCGGCCCGTACGCCCGCTCAACGTTCGGGAAAACGTACAGATTCGGCGCCCGCTCGATCTGGTGCCCCTCAGGAAGGTGCGGTTCCAGCTGCTGGCATACCAGGCGCATTACACGGGTGTAGTACCCCCTCGACCACGGCGACACGACGATGTTCCCCCTGATGATCTCGGCTTTGTAGCCGTCGGGCACGTCCAGCTCGTCGAGGGTGTCCAGCAGCTCCTCGAAGTCGTGGGGCTCGGTGCCGTTTGCCGTCGGTCGCTCTGCCATGACTGTCATGATGCGCCCTCCCCTTGAGACGGACCAGCCATCACTCAGAGCATCTGATCGCTCACACTGATACGGCCGCCTCGAGAGAACACCCCTCACCCCCGCCCGAAGCGCTCCTCACGCTGCACCCGCCAGCGCGCCATCATCCCCTCGATCTCCTTCTCCACGAACTCGAAGAAGGCCAGGGTCTCCGCCAGCCGGCTGCCCGCCGGGGTCTCGGGCCCCAGGCTGGTGACGCCCTCGCGCAGGGCGTCCTCCCAGCGCCGGATGACGGCCTCGCGGTTGGTGAGGGCCTCGTACCACTGGTCGCCGCGCACCCGGTACCGCTCCCGGCGCGAGCCGGGCTCGCGCTCGCGGGAGACCATGTGCTGCTGCGCCAGATAGCGCACCGCGCCGGAGACCGCGGCGGGCGAGATCCGCAGCCGCTCCCCCAGTTCGGCGGAGGTCATGACACCGGTGTCGGAGGAGAGCAGCGCGGCGAAGACCCGGGCGGGCATGCGCGGCAGTCCGGCCTCCACCAGCTGCGCCGCGAAGTGCTCGACGAACCGCGAGACAGCCTCCGGATCCCGGTCCGCCGCGCTCGGTTCCGCCATGTCCCGATCATCTCCCCTGTTCAGACGCCGTTCGCCAGTCTAGCCACCGTTCATACGGTTCCTTAACTTCACAAAATTCTGAAAGAAATGTACGTTCGCCGTCATGACGAAGGCAATCAGCGTCTCCGGACTCCACAAGTCGTTCGGTCGCACGCGCGCACTCGACGGCCTCGACCTGGACGTCGAGTCCGGCGAGGTGCACGGCTTCCTGGGCCCGAACGGCTCCGGCAAGTCCACCACCCTCCGCGTCCTGCTCGGTCTGCTGCGTGCCGACTCGGGCGCCGCCCGGGTGCTCGGCCGCGATCCGTGGGCGGACGCCGTGGAGCTGCACCGCCGCCTCGCCTATGTCCCCGGCGACGTCGAACTGTGGCCGGGCCTCACCGGCGGCGAGGCCATCGACCTGCTGGCGCGGCTGCGCGGCGGCCTGGACAGGAAGCGGCGCACCGAGCTCATCGAGCGCTTCGACCTGGACCCGACCAAGAAGGGCCGCGCCTACTCCAAGGGCAACCGGCAGAAGGTCGCCATCGTCGCCGCGCTCGCCTCCGACGCCGAGCTGCTGCTGCTCGACGAGCCGACCGCGGGACTGGACCCGCTCATGGAGGTCGTCTTCCAGGACGTCATCGGCGAGGCCAAGGCGGCGGGCAAGACCGTCCTGCTCTCCAGCCACATCCTGGCCCAGGTGGAGAAGCTCGCCGACCGGGTGAGCATCATCCGGCTGGGCCGCACCGTCCAGTCCGGCACCCTCGGCGAGCTGCGCCACCTGACCCGCACCACCATCGAGGCGGAGACCGAGCGACCCGCCACCGGTCTCGCCGAGCTGCCCGGCGTGCACGACCTGCGGACCCTCGACGAGGCCACCGGTCGGGTCCGTTTCGCCGTCGACGGCGGTCAGGTCGACGGAGCGGTCCGCAGGCTCACCGAGTTCGGCATCCGCAGCCTCGTCAGTCACCCGCCGACCCTGGAGGAGCTGATGCTCCGCCACTACGGCGGCGAGCTCGCCGCCAACGGGCACGGCACCGGACAGGCCGGACTGTACGAGCAGGACGAACGGGTCGGGCAGGCCGGACAGGGCGAACAAGCCGGACAGGCCGGACAGGGCACGAACGGAGATCCGCGATGACCACCGCGACCGCCGCCCCCGGGGCGCCGGCCCCCGCCGGACCGGTCGCGGGCGGCAACGCGCTGGCCGGGACGCGGACGCTGATCCGCTTCGCCCTGCGCCGGGACCGTATCCGGCTCCCGGTGTGGATCCTGGCCCTGTTCCTCGGCACGCTCTCCACGGCGAACAGCTTCAAGACGCTCTACAGCTCCCCGGAGGACCGGGCGAACGCCGTCCGGAGCATGGACAGCCCGGCCGGCCTCGCCATGTCCGGCCCCCGCCACTACCTCGACGACCCCGGCTTCGGCTCCATGCTGAGCCACCAGATGCTCGGCTTCATGGCCGTCCTGGTCGGCCTCATGAGCGTGCTGATCATCACCCGGCACACCCGCGCCGAGGAGGAGACCGGCCGTGCCGAACTGGTGCGCTCGACGGTGGTGGGCCGCCACGCCCACCTCGCCGCCGCCCTGTCCGTCGCGGTCCTGGCCAACCTCGCCCTGGCGCTGCTGCTGGCCTTCGGCCTGGCCGGCATGGGGCTGGAGGACGGCGGCACGGCGGGCTCACTGCTCTACGGCTTCGCCCACGCCGCCGTCGGTCTCGTCTTCGCCGCCGTCGCCGCGGTCACCGTCCAGTTCACCGCGCACACGCGCGGCGCGTCCGGCACGGCGCTCGCGGTCATCGGCGTCGCCTACGTGCTGCGCGCCGCCGGCGACAGCGGCGAGAACGGCGCCCTGTCCTGGCTCTCCCCGATCGGCTGGGTACAGCGCAGCTACCCGTACGTCGACGACCGCTGGTGGCCGCTGCTGCTCTGTCTGGCGTTCGCGGTGGTGTGCGCGGCGGCGGGTTTCGTGCTCTCCACCCGCCGCGACGTGGGCGCGGGCCTGCGCCCGGAGAAGCTGGGCAGCCCCACGGCCTCCGACGCGCTCGCCACGCCGGTGGGCCTCGCCCTGCGACTGCACCGCGGCATGCTGATCGGCTTCGGCGCGGGCCTGTTCCTGATGGGCGCGATGTACGGATCGATCCTCGGGAACGCCGAGGAGATGCTGAAGGGCATCGACGAGATCCAGGAGGCCCTGGACCGCATCGGCGGGGCCGGCGTCGCCGAGTCCTTCGCCTCCATGGTCATGGTCGTCCTCACGGTCGTGGCGGCGGTGTACGTCGTCATGGCGGCCCTGCGGCCCCGCTCCGAGGAGACGGCGGGCCGCGCCGAGCCCCTCCTCGCCACCGGCCTCTCGCGCACCCGCTGGGTCGGCGGCCACCTGGCCGTGGCCATGGGCGGCGGTACGGTCGTGCTGCTGCTGGCCGGGCTCGGCTTCGGCCTCGCGGGCGCGGCCTCGACCGGTGACGGTTCGCTGCTCCCGAAGCTGGTGGGGGCGGCCCTCGCCCACGCGCCCGCCCTGTGGGTCACGGTCGGCGTGGCCGTGGTGCTCTTCGGCTGGTTCCCACGGGCGAGCCAGGCGGCCTGGATCGTGCCGGTGTACGCCTTCGTGGTCGGCTACCTCGGCCAGATCCTCCGCTTCCCGGGCTGGATGAACGACCTCTCCCCGTTCGGCCACGTCCCCCGGCTCCCCGCCGCGGACATGGACTGGCTCCCCCTGCTCCTGCTCTCCCTCGTCGCCGCCGGCCTGGTGTGGCTGGGCCTGGCGGGCTTCCGACGACGGGACCTGGAGACGAAGTGACCGCGCCGCGGCCCCGCCCGGCGGGACGCGCCCCCGGCGGGCGGGGCAGGGCCGGCGCGGCATGGGCCGGTGCAGGGGTGTCCCTCCGGAGGGGACAAGGGGTCTGAAGGTGGCGTCGCGGGTCGGGGCCGGCGGTGCTGCCCGGCGGGCGTGGGATCGAGTGACGGTGTATCGGGCCTCGTCAAGGGCGGTCGGCTGTTCGTGCGGACGGTGTCCCGCGACCGCCCGCGGGGTGCGGCCTCGACGTGGCGGTGCCGAAACACTCGCCCACGCCCCGGGGAGGACACACCGTTCCGAAACCGTGAGCACTTCGGCCACCACTGTCCTGATCCCGCTCGTTTGAGCGCCCACGTGACACATGCCCGCCGACTGCTCACGGTTTTCGGCACAGCACCCGTCTCCGGCCCCGCAGCCCCGGAACCGCGGAGGTCCCCTTTGCGGAGCGGGCCCGGTGCCCCGTCCGCCCAGGGACGACGCGGTTCGGGGCGGTGGACTCAGACCTCGACCGCCAGCCCCTCCAGCCCCCTGATCACGAAGTTCGGCTTGCGCTTCGGTTCCTCCGCCGGCCGCAGCGTCGGGGCCTGCTCCAGCAGCGCCGTCATGGACGCCGCGAGTTCGATACGGGCCAGGGGCGCGCCGATGCAGTAGTGGATGCCGGCGCTGAAGGAGATGTGCGGGTTGTCCGCGCGGGTGAGGTCCAGGCGGGCGGGGTCGGCGAACACGGCCGGGTCGTGGTTGGCGGAGCCGAAGAGCAGGGCGGTCTCCGCACCCCGGGGGATCACCGTGCCGTCGATCTCGATGTCCTCCAGGACCCAGCGCTCGAAGAGCTGGAGCGGGGTGTCGTAGCGCATCAGCTCCTCCACTGCCGTGGGGACCAGGGAGTGGTCCGCGCGGAGGGCGGCCAGCTGGTCCGGGTTCCGGAACAGCGCCCACCAGCCGTTGACCGTGGAGTTCACCGTCGCCTCGTGGCCCGCGTTCAGCAGCAGCACGCAGGTGGAGATCATCTCCTGCTCGGTGAGCCGGTCGTCGTCCTCGTCGTGGGCCGCGATCAGCCCCGAGATCAGGTCGTCCCCGGGCTTCGCGCGACGCTCGGCGATCAGCTCCCGCAGATAGTCCGAGAACTCGACCGACGCCTTGACGGCCTTCTCCGCCGCCTCCCCCGAGGGGTTCAGTTCGTACATCCCGCAGATGTCCGCCGACCAGGGGCGCAACGGGGCCCGGTCGGACTCCGGGATGCCCAGCATCTCGGCGATCACCGCGACCGGCAGCGGTTCGGCGACGTCCGTCAGCAGGTCACCGCCGCCGGCGTCGACCAGCGCGGCCACCAGGTCCGCCGCCAGCCCCTCGACGTACGGCTTCAGCCGCTCCACCGTGCGCGGGGTGAACGCCTTCGACACCAGCCGCCGGATCCGGGTGTGGTCCGGCGGCTCCAGGTCGAGCATGCCGTGGTCGTTGAGGGTGTGGAACGGCTCCTGCTCCGGCGGCGGGGCCGTCCGGCCGAACTCCTCGTGGGTGAAGCGGTGCTGGTACGTCCGCCCCAGCCGCCGGTCCCGCAGCAGCGCCGAGACGTCCGCGTGGTGCGGCACCAGCCACTGGTTCGTCGGCTCGAACCAGTGCACCCTCCCCCGCTCCCGCAGCTCGGCGTAGCCGGCATACGGATCGGCGACGAACGCCGGGTCCCAAGGGGCGAACACAAGGTCGGATTCAGCCATCATGCCCGGACCATAGAACGCCGACCGGCCCCGTGCCCAGAGCCCTCATGGAAAGCGGCTTCCCCTGACTGCGGTACGGGGACCGCCCCAGTCGGCGGGCGGATCAGCCGCCGGCCAGGGTCATGAGGAACCGGGTTTCCGCGTCGTCCCGCCCCGCGCACACCCTGGGGACCGCGACGAGGGCGGACAGGGCCCCGCACCAACCCAGCACGCGCTCAGGAGACATGCCGGGAACCAGCGCCGCCAGCTTCTCGATCCTCCGCTCCAGCACGGCTGGATCCGCAGCCCCGTCGAGCACCCAGTCCACGGCGTCGAAGTCCGGGTCGCCCCACGCCGGCCTCGGGTCGATCGCCACCATGCGGGCGTCCGGACCGGACAGCACGTTGGCCGGATGGAGATCACCGTGCACGAGTGCCACGGGTCCGCCGGCGGCAAGTTCCAGGGCGCTCGCGCGGGCCCGCCCCAGCACCGCGGAGGCATCCGGGCCGTTCACGCGGGCCACCGCCGGCCTGCGGTCGACCAGGTCGAACAGGAAGCCGATCCGGTGCGAGAGAGGACGCAATACCGAGCGCTCCCCCGGCCCGGGAGGCGCGACCCGCAGGTCTCGCAGCAGGGCCGCGACCTCGGGCAGATTCCGAGCCGACTGCCGCACGGGTGCTCCCGGCTCCACGTCCTCCAGCAACAGGGCCCCGGCGGCCACGTCTTCTGCCAGCAGCGTGACGACCGACGGCGTCCCTGCCCAGGCCCGCAGCGCTTCGGCCTCCTCGCGGGCGAGCGCGGACTCCGGCGTGAGCTTCAGCCACACCGAGGTACCGGCGTCACGTCTCACGCAGCGGAACACCCGCGAGGTGCCTCCGCCACCCGCCGCGACCGGCTCCAGATCCCAACGCGCAGCGAGTTCGCCGACGAGGTCGGGCAACTCGTCACACCAACCGAGCACCTCGGATCCGAACCGGACGACGAGCCGCTCCCGGACCTCCGGAGCGACGTAGGCCAACTCTCTCAACGCGCCTCCTGCGGATGGTTCCGGGCCGCTGTGCTCGGGTGGCCCAGGAGTCAGGGTCGTGGCTCAGCATTGTCGCTGGGGGGATCCGAGGATGCGCGGGACGGTCACGGCAGTCAGCAGCAACGGCGAGTACTCGTTCACCAAGCCGAACCGGGACGGCATCACGCTGCTCGCCGGGCTCGGGGTCGAGGGGGACGTACACGCCGGCGTAACGGTCAAGCATCGCTCACGGGTCGCGCAGGACCCCACCCGGCCGAACCTGCGCCAGGTCCACCTCATCCATGAGGAGCTCTTCGCCGAGGTCGGGGCGGAGGGGTTCAAGGTGGTGCCCGGTGACCTCGGCGAGAACATCACCACCCGGGGCATCGATCTGCTCGGTCTGCCGGTCGGCACGCTGCTGCGCATCGGTGATGACGCGGTGCTGGAGGTGACCGGCCTGCGCAATCCCTGCCTGCAGATCGACACCTTCCAGGACGGGCTGGTCAACTTGACCCGGCCCTGAAGGACCGGGCTTGGAGGTAGCGCCCAACCGGCTGCTGGGTGGGCTCCTCCGTCCAGACACCCCGTTATGGGGTGGCAGGGACGCGTGACTCACGCCCCGCATTCCACACGCTCTCGCCACGGGTGGCGATGTTGTGGGAAGCATTCCGGTCGGCGTGGGCAACGACCCCGCACCCCCGGCAGATGAAAAGCCCCTGGCCGACACGGTTGCGCTTGTCGACGTGGCCGCACTCGGCGCACGTCTGCGACGTGTACGCGGGATCAACGAAGACCAGGGGCACGCCCGCCCGCTTGGCCTTGTAGACGATGAAGTCTCCGAGCTGGGCAAAGGCCCAGCAGTG